>NZ_LJQT01000348.1:12433-43463 GCF_001400515.1 Pseudomonas meliae
AAGCAGGCCATGACCTGGGGTTGTGCAAGTTGTACGAGGGGCATACCGACGCCTTGGCGATCATGGCGGAACTGGGTGCCCCGCCCCCCGAACAATTCAGCACCTGGGGCATGTGGGCGGCAGAGCCGCCGCAGGCACGGGTGAATATCAGCGGCACTGGCGATTCACTTCGTCTGAATGGCCGAAAAGCGTGGTGTTCCGGTGCTACGGCCTTGAGCCATGCATTGATCACCACATGGGATGAAGAACATCGCCAGCAACTGGTGGCGGTGCAACTCGACCAGCCCGGCGTGCATATGACCAGTGATGGCTGGCGCGCAGTTGGGATGGGCGCCACCGGCAGCGTCGAAGTTGTGTTCGAGCACGCTACCGGGCAAGCGATCGGAGTGCCGGGCGGCTACCTGGAACGGCCTGGCTTCTGGCAAGGCGGCATCGGCATCGCGGCGTGTTGGTATGGTGCTTCCCGGGCTATCGCCCAACGCTTGCTGGCACAGGTCGGCAAACGCGAAGAGCCACACGCTCTTGCGCACCTGGGTGCTGTAGATGTCGCGTTGCACGCAGCAATCGATGTACTGCGTGCCGCCGCTGCGCATCTGGATCAGGCCCCGGCTGAAAATGTCGAGGTGCTTGCCAGACGGTGCCGTGCCTACGTCGAGCAAGCTGCGGAGCTGGTCATTCAGCATGTGGGCCGCGCGGTAGGTGCCGGTCCTTACTGCAAGGACCCGCACTTCGCTCGACTGATCACCGACCTGCCGGTTTTTCTGCGTCAGAGTCATGCCGAGCAAGACCTTGCTGCGCTGGGTCAATTGACGGGTAAACGGCTGCCAGCTGTACGCACGTGGTCACTATGAGAGCGTATCTATCATGAGCGAAGGCTTTGTAGTCAGCGACGACGAGTCTGGCCAGGGCACGCCTCTGGCTGCCTGGAACGCCTCCGGCAAGCTGCGCAGCGTGCCGGCGATTACCGCAGACCTGCTGGTGCCGAACAATTGCAGGGCAGTCATCATCGCCCCGCACCCGGACGATGAAGTGCTGGCATGCGGCGGCTTGATGAGCCAGTTAGCACAACTGGAACGCAATCTGCTGTTGATCTCGGTCACTGACGGCACCGCAAGCCATCCGGGCTCCACGCTCTGGCCTGTCGAGCGACTGTCTGCAACCCGGCCCCGGGAAAGCGCCGAAGCCTTGAATCGTCTCGATATTCCCCTCGAGCGTCTTGAGTGGCTGCGCTGCGGCTTGCAGGATGGGACTGTGGCCGAATCCGAAGATCAGCTGACAGAGTTTCTTGAACGTCATCTGGGCCCTGCCGACGTGGTGTTCGCCACTTGGGCAGAAGATGGTCATGGCGACCACGAAGCCGTTGGCCGCGCCAGTGCAAGAGCCTGTGCGTCTACCGGAGCGCAGCTTTGCGAAGTACCGGTCTGGGCCTGGCACTGGGCTGCCCCTGAAGATGAGCATCTGCCATGGGACCGCGCACGCAAGTTGCTGCTGGACCCGGCGACCCTTGCTCGTAAACGTAATGCCGCTCAGGCGTTCGTCAGCCAATTGCAGGGTGACCCGGCCATCGGTCTTGCGCCCGTTCTGCCAGCCGTTGTTCTGGAAAGACTGCTGCAACCGTTTGAACTGGTGTTTGTATGAGCGTCGAAGACGGCTATTTCGATGAGCTGTTTCGCAACAACGATGACCCGTGGGCGTTCAAGCAACGCTGGTATGAGCGGCGCAAGCGTGCGCTGACACTGGCCGCGCTGCCCCGTGAACACTATCGCTCGGTATTCGAGCCTGGCTGTGCCAATGGCGAACTCAGTGCCGACCTTGCCGGGCGCTGTGACGCACTGGTGTGCTGCGACACGTCAAACCTGGCGGTGGATCTGGCACGCAAGCGTCTGGCAGGCCTGCCCCATGTGCGCGTGTTGCAGGCCCGTTTGCCACAGCAATGGCCGCAGGGACAATTTGATCTGATCGTCTTCAGCGAATTGGGTTACTACCTCGACGTCGATGACCTGCACCGCCTGATCGACTGCGTTCTATCCTCGCTTTCACCTGACGGCCAGTTGCTCGCCTGTCACTGGCGCCCTGATATCGAGGGCTGCCCGCTGAACGCGCAGGCTGTACACGATATCCTTGCCGAACGCTTGGCCATGCACCGCCTTTTCAGTCATCACGAACAGGATTTCCTGCTGGACCTGTGGAGTCGTGATGGAACCTCCGTAGCAGAACAGGAATTCTCCGATGATCGGCATTCTGATCCCGGTGCACAATGAAGAGCAGCTACTCGATTTGTGCCTCGAAACGATAAAGCAGGCGGCTGAACACCCGGATCTCAAGGGTGAGCGAGTAGAGGTGCTGGTGGTTCTAGACAGTTGCACCGACAGCTCGGCAGACATCGCGCGAGCGCACGGGGTGATGGTCCTTGAGGTCTCTGCCCGCAACGTCGGACAGGCACGCGCCGAAGGAGCAGCTTTTCTCCTCGACCGAGGTGCGCGCTGGCTGGCCTGCACCGATGGCGACAGCACCGTGGCGAATGACTGGCTTGCCGAGCAACTGGCACTGGATGCCGATGCGGTATGCGGGACCGTCATGCCCGGCGATTGGAACAAGGATATCTCTGCGGCTGCGCAGGCGGCTTACCTCAAGCATTACCAGCACCGGGACGGCCATCGGCACATTCATGGTGCCAACCTGGGTGTCAGCTCAATTGCCTATATCAGTGCAGGCGGGTTTCCGGCACTGGCCTGCCACGAAGACGTGCATCTGGTTCGCCAGCTGGAGCTGATCGGCGCGCGGATCGCCTGGAGCTGCCGCCCGCGGGTCACGACCAGTACCCGCCTGGACTCAAAAGCCAGAGGCGGGTTTGGCGACTTTCTGAGTTCGCTGAACGCCTGAAAAGCGCTTATTCGTGATGCGCTGTCTGCATACCTGAATGGTCAAAGTCGGCAGAATTGAGCGCCGTGCTGAAGAAGCGCACAGCTTCTGCGCTCAGGTTGTGGTGAATGTCTTCGCGGTCCACTCCGTCAGGGTCGTTGCACAGTAACGGTGCGCTCGAACGCTGTTCGTCACTGCACGGTGCCATAAAGACAAAGTGCCCTGCCCCCGCCAACAACTTATAATCCGGTGCCTGTGGCAGTTTGCGCGCCAGCGCTTCGGCGTTGCGGTCGATGGCCAGCAACTGGTCGTCATCCCCGGCATACATCAGCACCGGTACATGCACATCGCCCAGCGTGTGACGCCCGAACATCAGGCTCAATGGGGCCATCAACATCAGCGCACCGACCCTGGGGTCAGCCTGGGCATGCAGGTCATCGCGGTCAGCGACCAGCTCCCCTTGAGTCTTGCAGGCGTCACGGTCTGTGGGGCGTTCGAGGCAATACTGGCGCAGGCGCTGTAGATCAGGCTGCGCGCCCGCAAGAATAAGCGCAGTTTCGCCACCCGCCGAATAGCCGATCACGCCCACCTGACGAGCATTGAGATAAGGGGCAAGCATAGGGTCGAGCAAGGCCGTGCTGATCGCTTCAGAGATCTGCAGCGGGCGACCATACAGGTTACTCAGGCTGCCCAACCGACTGTGATCACGATCATTGTCGCCAGGATGAACCACAGCAACCACCACAAACCCCTGGCGCGCCAATGATGTGGCCAGGTCATGCAACGCCAGCGGTGTACCGGTATTGCCATGAGACAGCAGCAGCAACGGGAACCGGCCCATTGCAATCGGCGCATTTTCGCCGGCCTCGACGCGATACCCGTGCAGGGTGCTCCACTGCTCACTGGCGGTCGACGGGTAAAAAGCGATGGCTTGCACCGGCTGTGAATCCAGCGGGTCGGGGAAACTCAGCTCGTGATAGCCCGCGCTCCAGGCGTCATCGGCCTGAGCGTGAACCGCAATCAGGCTGTCGAGCAAGCAAACCAGCATCACTGCACAAAGACGTACCATCGAAAGGCCCAACCTTTGCAAATCCGGAGGCTCGCCCGGATAGTCCATTCAGCGCTTGTGTCGAGCATCGTGCTCCAGCGCGCCGCTCTCACCCAGATGAGAGTGTGTAAAACAGAAATAGTGCACAAGCCGGGCCATAAACCGCCCGCTCTTTTCAGCAATCGTGAAAAACACCACAAAACCGCAAACACAGTGCCGCGAAGATGCAGTTTAGTCCTTGAATAGCCCGCTTACCTGTAAGGAAGCTGTCAAGGTTGAGTACGCTCAAAACTGCGTGCATTTATGCGGCGCACAAAAAAACTCCACTACCCGGCGCACGTTGCTCGCGCGAGTTGTGGAGTTTTGTTCAGACCATCACCGACTCAGGCGGCGAACAGCTCGCTCTCGATATGTTGCTGCGCGGCTGTCATGGCGTTGGCACGCGGCTCTTCACCATAGGCCAGGCCGTGCGCACGAACAAATTGCAGGTCGGTGATACCGATGAAGGCGAACAGCGCCTTGAGCAGTTCTTCGTGGCCAGCGCCGGTTGGCTGCCCGACGTGCAGGCCACCGGAAGTGGAAACGATAATAACCTTCTTGCCGCCACACAGGCCTTCAGGGCCGGCTTCGGAATAACGGAACGTGCGGCCGGCAACCATGATCCGGTCAAACCAGGCTTTCAACTGGGACGGGATAGTGAAGTTGTACATCGGCGCACCGATCACCAGCACGTCGGCGGCAAGAAACTGCTGCAAGGTGGCTTCATTAGTGTCGACTTCCTGTTGCTGGGACGCATCTCGGGCTTCTACAGGGGTACCCGCTGCGGCAAGACTGGCAGCAGAGAAATGCCCGAGGGCTTCGCTGGCGAGGTCGCGGTAGGTTACCTGGCTGTCGGCATGCGAGCGCTGATAGACCTGAACGACCTCATGGGTCAACTGACGCGAAGCGGAATGATCGCCGAGGATGCTGGAATCGAGGTGCAATAAATTCATAATGTAGCTCCTTAAAGAAAATCGCCACTTAGCGATGAAGTGGCGAGCATCCTATCCTTGATCGCAATAGATGATTAGTGGTCTTGAATGCGACTGTTCGTTCTATGAAGAGAACAATAAAGCGAGTCGGGACTAAGGCTTAGCTCTTTGAACGAGGTTTCGAACACATCCAGCAGCCCTCTGACCGCGGGAAGCAGCCCACGGCGTGAAGCAAACACGGCGTGCACGATGCCGCACTTTGGCCGATGCTGACTGAACAGTTCCACCAGACGTCCGTCCTGCAAGGCTTCCCGGACAATCAGTTCCGGCAGTTGCGCCACCCCAACCCCTTGCAGGGCGGCCTGCAGCATCATGTCCAGATCCGAGCTGATCAGCCTCGGCGTGTGGCGAATTTCAGCATAGTGGCCGGAAGTAGTTTCCAGCAGCCAGCGATGCTCATGGCTTGAAGACGGCGTGTCGAGGCTGGGCAGTGTTGATAGCGCCTCGAGTGTCGATGTTGCGGACAGCCTGGCAGCCAGATCCGGGCGTGCGACCAGACGTTGAGCACTGTGCCCGAGCAACTTGACCACCAGCCCGTCGTCTTCCAGTGGCGGAAAGCGCACACGCAACGCGATATCGATGTTCTCCGTCAGCGGGTCGACGCGGCGGTTGGTGCTTTCGACCTGCACCTGAACCTTCGGGTGATCGGCCGCGAACCGGGCAATGGTCTCGTTGAAGCCCATCGCCGCCAGTGCTGGAGGACAGCTGATCGCCACCCTGCCCTGCGGCTCGGACTTGGAACGCAGAATAGCCTCTTCAGCAGCCTCGGCTTCGACCAGCATTGCCACGCAGTGAGCGTAGTAATCGCGCCCGCTCTCGGTCACGGCGAAAGTGCGCGTCGAGCGGTGAATCAGCCTTACACCCAGGCGCTCTTCCAGCCCGGCAATACGACGGCTGAGCTTGGACTTGGGAATTCCCAGTTTACGGCTTGCGGGCGCAAAGCCGAGGCATTCGACCACCTGAACGAAATAAAACAGATCATTGAGATCAAACACCCGGCCACCTCGCTTTCAGAGCCGCGAGTATGCAGCGCCATGGCAAGCCTCTCAATACCGGGTTTCAGATCCCGCCAGCTCACTCGGCCGTCAGGAATGCCAGCACCGGCACCGTAAATGATTCCCCGGCCTCGACACTGGACAGATGAGCCGCGTGCAATTCGATCATCTGCGAACCTTTAATGCGCTCGACCATGAAGCGCCCGTCCGCCGGGGTGGTTACCGCATCTTCAGTGCCGCAGACGACCAATACCGGCAACTGAATGGAGGCAATCTGCTCACGGAAATCTGCATCACGCACGGCAGCGCAGTTAGCTGCGTATCCCTGTGGCGATGTGCGGGCCAGCATACCGACAACCGTGTCGACCACAGCAGGCTCGGCGTGCGCAAATGAAGGCGTGAACCAGCGCGCAACAGAAGCATCACGCAATGCAAACATGGCTGACTGCCCGTCACGCAGAACGGTTTCGATGCGGGGGTTCCAAATATCAGGGTTGCCGATTCTGGCTGCCGTATTGCACAGCACGACCTTGCGCAGGCGCTGCGGCGCATTGATGGCGAGCCACTGACCGATCAGGCCGCCCATGGACAAGCCACAGAAAAAAGCCGTGTCTATGTGCAGCGCATCCAGCAACGCCAATACGTCGCGACCATTCTGCTCGATGCTGTAACTGCCCTCGCTGACCAGCGATTTGCCATGCCCGCGCGTGTCGTAGCGCAACACCTGAAAATGACGAATGAACGCAGGAATCTGGTTGTCCCACATATGCAGATCAGTGCCCAGCGAGTTGGACAACACCAGCACCGGCGCACCGGCCGGGCCTTCGAGCAGGTAGTTCAGTTCACCATCGGCGAGTTGCACGGCAGACATTCAAGACTCCGGAGAAGGACAAACCTGCACACTAATGAGTGTCGCAGCAGCATACAATCCGCTGATCGAATATCCGTGCGGCTATCGAACAGCTTACCGCTCGACGCCCCATTGAAGGAGCATTCCATGAACAAGACCCGTCACAAAGAAGACATCGCCCGGTTCTGCCTGGACTTGCCAGGCGCCCGAGAGGATTACAAATGGGGCGGTGTGCGCGTATTTTCCGTTGCCGAAAAAAAGATGTTCGCGGTCATGGACCTGGTCGGCCAGGACCTTTCATTCAAGGTCCATCCGGAACTGTTTCTGGGTTACGTGGATCGGCCCGGCATACGGCCTGCGCCTTACCTGGCCCGCGCGCACTGGATCAGCGTGGCAGACCTGCACACACTGAGCGACGATGAAGTGCGTGATCTGCTGACCCGCTCCCACCAGCTTGTAGTCGGCAGGCTACCGAAACGACAGCAGATCGGCTTGAAACTATAAAGGCAACAGCTGTAAAAGCCGCTTGCCCAGAAACAGCCAGTCAAGCCACAGCACCTGATGCGCCAGCACGATCAGCCAGAACACGATCTGGAAAGATACCTTGCGGGTCTTGTGCCGAAACACCTGTTGCGCCAGCAATGCTCCGGGCCAGCCACCGAGCAGTTCGGTGGCATGCAGGACATTCTCCGGCGTGCGCTGACCGCCGTTTCCGGCCTGTCGCTTGTCATGCCTATAGAGCACAAACGCCAGCAGGCTCATGACTATCAAAGCCAGCGCCGGGATCAACGTGACCTGCCTGAACCCCAGCGACGCCGAGCCGTAGACCGGTAGCACACACAGCAGCAGGAACGCCGACACCTTCAGGCGCAATTGCCGGACCGGTGCCCTGCCCCGACCAGCTGGCCGCTGCGGCTCGCGAGCCCGCGTCATGCCTTGGCCGATGCCCAGTCGATCCAGCCAAACTGCCAGGTCGCCAGAATCAGCAGGCCGAAGGCGATGCGATACCAGGCGAACACCGCATAGCTATGAGTTGCGATGAACTTGAGCAGCGCGCGAACTGCGATCATCGCGAAGATGAACGAGGTAATGAAACCGATGGCAAACACCGCGAAGTCGTCCGGGCGAAACATGTCCCGGTATTTGTAGCCCGAATACACGGCTGCACCGACCATGGTCGGCATGGCCAGAAAGAACGAAAATTCGGTCGCTGCCTTGCGTGACAAGCCGAACAGCAGGCCGCCAATGATGGTCGAGCCCGAGCGCGAGGTGCCGGGGATCATCGCCAGGCACTGCACCAGCCCGACTTTCAGCGCATCGCTCCAGGTCATGTCATCGACGGTTTCGGTGCGCACAGTGTGCTCGCGGCGCTCGGCCCAGAGCATGATCACACCCCCCAAGACCAGCGCCGTTGCCACGGTAATGGCATTGAACAGGTAATGGTGGATCATGTCGGCAAAGATCACCCCCAACACCACGGCCGGCATGAAGGCGATCAGCAGGTTGAGGGTGAAACGCTGCGCTTGCTGTTGCTTCGGCAAGCCTGTGACAACGTCGAGAATCTTGCGCCGAAACTCCCAGACCACCGCCAGAATCGCACCCAGCTGGATGATGATATTGAAGGCCATGGCGCGCTCGCCGCCAAAATCGATCAGGTCGGCGACGATGATCTGATGCCCTGTACTGGAGATCGGCAAGAACTCCGTCAACCCTTCTACAACACCCAATATCAACGCCTGAGCAGCGGTCCAAAGATCCATCATTCCCCCATGAAGCGATGCCGCAGGCTCGCTGTTTAATGTTGTCGTATAAAAAATGCTTGCCACTATGCCGTCGCCTGCCTGAACGAAGCTTGAAGAAAGTCGCGCAAATGCAAGGCGCGGAATGCTAGCAGACCTCCGCGCACAAAGCCTGCTGACGTGCAGCCTGACGCAACACAAGCTCCACGCCGCGCGCAGAAGCGCATACAATCGCCGCCCCTGCCCCTCACAACCCTAACCAAGGAGCCGCCATGTCCGGGCTTGAACTCTTCGCTGCCGCCATTGGCGTTATCGCGGTCTGGCTGACAGTGAAGCAGAATCCCTGGTGCTGGCCAATCGGGCTGGTGATGGTGGTGATCTACATCTGGATATTCTTCGACGTGAAGCTGTATTCGGACATGCTGCTGCAGGTCATCTATGCAGGCTTGCAGATCTACGGCTGGCTGCAGTGGACTCGCCATGGCGACGGCCTGCCGGTCAAGGCTGTCACTGTGCTGCCGAGCCTTTCAGCGCTTAAGGGGCTGGCTGTCGGCGCAGTCATCAGCCTCGCGCTGAGCGCTGGCATGGCGCATTTCACCGACGCCGCACAGCCATGGCTTGACGCAGCACTCACGGGCTTCAGCCTGGTGGCACAAGTGTGGATGGCACACAAACGCGTTCAGTGCTGGCCGCTATGGATTGTGCTGGATGTAATTTTTGTCGGCCTGTTCATCTACAAAGAGCTGTACCTGACCGCTGCACTCTATGCGCTGTTCACCCTGCTGGCCGTGCAGGGCTGGCGCGAGTGGCGTAACGATCTGGCGCTGGCGCGATGAAAGTCCTGGTCCTGACCGGGCCTGAGTCCAGCGGCAAGAGCTGGCTGTCGGCCGAAATACAGAATCGGTTCGGCGGCTTGCTGGTCGGCGAATATGTACGTCATTTCATCGATCAACAGGGGCGCGATACCCACTACGTCGATATTCCGGCCATTGCTCGGGGCCAGCTGGACTGGGAGGATACTGCCCGCGCCAGCGAGCCGCACTTGCTGATACTCGACACACACTTGCTGAGCAATGTGCTCTGGAGCCGCACCCTGTTCGGCGACTGCCCGGAGTGGATCGAACAGCAACTGCTGAACCGCTCCTACGACCTGCACCTGCTGCTGTCGCCCGAAGGCGTGGACTGGATCAGCGACGGGCAACGCTGCCAGCCGCAGTTGCGCGAACGCCAGGCCTTCTTCGACAGCAGCCGCGAATGGCTGGACCGCCATCGGCAGGCCTATAAAGTGCTGGGCGGTGACTGGCCGCAGCGCCGCGAACAGGCGATGGCGGCTGTCTCCCAGTTGCTGGGAGCTCAGCGAATTTGATGCTTGTGTAACAGCCGATAGAAGGTCGGTCGCGATATGCCCAGAACTCTGGCCGCCACACTCAGATTGTCACTGTGGCGGGTCAATACGTCGCACAATGCCTGACGTTCGGCACGCGATTTATATTCCTCCAGCGTGCCCATGCTGCCAGCACTGTCCTCTTCGCCCAGCAAGCCCAGGTTTGCCGCTTCTATCTGTCGGCCTTCGGCCAGCAGCAGCCCGCGCCGTACCCGACCGGCCAGCTCCCGCACATTACCCGGCCAGTCGTGCTTGCCCAGCGCCACCAGCGCATCCTGGCTGAAACTGCGTGCTCGCCTGCCGCTGTCCTGACTGTAAAAATGGGCGAAATGATTGGCCAGCAACGCCAGATCGCCATGACGCTCACGCAACGGCGCCACCCCGACCTGCAGCACATTGAGCTGGTAATACAGATCTTCACGAAAGCGCTTTTTCCGCACAGCCGTTTCAAGATCCTCACGGGTCGCGGCCAGCACCCGCACATCCACTGCAATTGACTCACCGCCGCCCAGGCGCTCGATTTGCCGGTCTTCCAGAAAGCGCAACAGCGACGTCTGGGTTTCCAGCGGCAGATCACCGACCTCGTCAAGCAGCAGCGTGCCGCCGTCAGCAGCTTCAAGCAGCCCGATCCTGTGCGCTTGAGCACCATCAAACGCATCATCCTCATGACCGAACAGCTCGGCCTGGATCGAATGCCCGGTGAATGCACCGCAATCCACGACAACAAACGGCTTACTGCGTCGCTGAGACTGCACATGCAGGCTGCGTGCGATCAGCTCTTTGCCCGTACCTCGCTCGCCCCGAATCAATACCGGTGAATCGATAGGTGCCAGCCGGCTCAACAACTTGCGCAGCTCACGAATGGGCCGACTGTCGCCCAGCAGCTCGGGCTCGGCCTCGGAAAGCGCCAGCCCGCCTTGCGCTTCGGGGCGGCCAGCCGCGAACGCTTTGTCCAGCGTGCCATGCAACCGCGCTGCATCGAAAGGAAGGGCGTGAAAATCGAAAAACCACTGGCAAACGAAATCGCCTATTTTTTCGCGTTGCAGATCGTTGGCTGACAGCACTGCAACCCAGCACATGTTGCTATGGGCGACAAGCTCTTGAAGCCTGGGCAATTGTTCGAAATGACCGGACGTCAGGCGAATCAGGCCCACGTCATGATCGGGATTGAAGGTAGAACCTGAGGTGCTTTCCTGCACCGTCCATCCGGCATCACTCAAAGCAGGGATCAGAGGATGACAGTCGTCACCGCCGTCGATGATTAGCAGACGTCGCGTTGGGGCCGATCCATGCATGAAGTTTCCTTGGAGCCCGACGTGGAGTGGGATTTTTAAAAGCTTTTCATAAACAGCATGTTGGCGAGCCCAACTATCACCCTAGCAACTTTTTGACGCAGCGTTGTACCGTTTGGGTCTAACGCTCATAACCCTCTGTCACTAACGCCGTAGCTGCTGAAGGATGTTTATTTGCAAGGTCACGCGGGCGACCCTTGAAAAAAATTCGCATATTTTTCGTTGAAGGGTGTGACTCATGCCCCCTTGTCGTTCATCAACACAAGTAACCAGCCGGACGGTCAGCCCGCCGCCGTGACTGAATTGATATGGGCACTTGAGGAAAAAACCATGAACGCCCCACTGCGCTTCAACGATGCACTTCTGATCGCTGGACACGCTTTTGAACCCTTCCAGTGTGTTGCCTGGGCACCACAGGATGGTAACGGCGAACTGAGCCTGACGGTGATCGACCGCACCAGCAACCGTATCGGTCGCAAGCAGATCCCGAGCAGCACCTATTCAGACAAGCGGCAACTGGCCAGCGCTCTGGAACAGGCGCGTGCAGAAATCAGCAACGAAGGCTACGAACTTGAGCCTTGGACCATGCCAGCCTGACGCAGGTTTGAGCGTTGCCCGTGCACTGCAACTGACTGTCGTGCCAATGCTTCAGCGCATTGGCACGCAGTTTCAGAACTGCCAGACCTGATAGCTCAAACCGGTTTCAGCTCATCGATGTGCTGATAATCAGCCCCCAGGCTGGACGCCAGTTCCCGCGCCCTGCCCAAGCGGATCGGGCCTTTCTCGATATCGATCAACACACTCGCGCAATTGAATGCAGGCAGGACGGGTAGTTGCTTGATCCTGCCATCGGTCAGCACCAGAACCCGCTGCTGCTCGGCCGGATAGCGTTTTTGCCGCTTTGCCAGCCATTCACCGGCCTGCTGGAGCGCTGCAGACAGTGGCGTGCCGCCGCCCGCACCCAGTGCATCCAGCCATGGACTCAATGCCGAGGACGCTTTCAGGCCCTGATGTTGCCAGCGTGGCGTGTCACCGGTGGCGGTCAGCAAGGCAAGACGCGCGCGGCGTCGATACGCATCGTCGAACAATTGCGACAACAGCCCCTTGGCCTGGCTCAACGCCTGATGACGTCGTGTAGAAGCTGAAGCATCGACAATCACCAGCAATAACTCACTGGGACGGCTGCTGCGCGGCTGGCGAATCAGGTCCTTGCGGCTTTTCGGCCGACCGCGCAACAGTGTGGACAACCATTGCACCGGGCCATCAGCACCGGCACGCATGGCCCCTTGTCTGCCAGTGGCCAGTCGACCAGGACGGGGAACGGCATCCGCCCCCTGCGCGATACGAGGGCGGATGCCTAAGGCTTTTTTGGCCAGCTCGGCACTTCGCGGCGTGCGCCGGTAGTGACGGCCTGGGCGGGCAGCTCGCCCCAGTTGCCCTGCCCGCTTTCAGGGTCGGCCTGCCTGCTGGACGATCCGGGCGGCGGCGCTTCCGGGTTTTGTGGTGGCGGGGCTGACTCGCGCCGCCGATGACGCAAGGCAAACTCGGCGACCGCTTCGATGTCCTGTTCTTCAATTCGACCGGCACCACGCCATGCAGCATGGGCGCGCGCGGCGCGCAGCCAGACCAGATCGGCGCGCATACCGTCGACACCTGCAGCAAAGCATCGCTCGGTGATCATTGCCAATGAATGGTCATCCAGCTCGATACCTGCCAGCAGCTGACGCGCCTGCTCACAACGAAGCTTCAACGCGTCCTGCTGCACTTGCCATTGCTGGCAAAACATTACCGGATCGCTGTCGAAATCCAGACGGCGACGGATGATCTGACTGCGCTCGGCAGGCTGGGTCTGGCCACTCAATGCGACGTTCAAGCCAAAGCGATCCAGCAACTGCGGGCGCAATTCGCCTTCTTCCGGGTTCATGGTGCCGATCAGTACGAAGCGCGCTGCATGGCGATGGGAAATACCATCCCGCTCGACCATATTGACGCCGCTGGCAGCAACGTCCAGCAACAGGTCGACCAGATGGTCGGCGAGCAGATTGACCTCATCGACATACAGCACACCGCCGTCGGCCTTGGCGAGTACACCCGGGGAAAATTGTGCACGACCCTCGGCCAGCGCGGCGTCCAGATCCAGCGTGCCGACCAGACGCTCTTCAGTAGCACCCAGCGGCAAGGTGACGAACTGACCACTGGCCAGCACATCGGCCAACCCCCGCGCCAGCGTCGACTTGGCCATGCCCCGAGGCCCTTCGATCAATACGCCGCCGATGCGCGGGTCAATGGCGGTCAGGCACAACGCCAGCTTCAGGTCATCGGCACCGACCACAGCGGCCAGCGGAAAATGTGGAGTTTCGGTGATGTTCGGGTCAGGCAAGGTCATCAGTTCTCTTCTATGTCCAGGAGCAGGTCTTCCAGCGCCTGCTGATACTCGCCCGGCTCCTGCCAGAGGCCCCGCTGCTGGGCTTCGAGCATGCGCTCGGTCATGTCGCGCAAGGCATCGGGATTGTGCTTGGCGAGGAAATCGCGCGTGGCCGGGTCAAGCAGATAGGCGTCGGCCAGCAGCGCGTACTGGTGATCATCGATCAGCTCGGTCGTCGCATCGAAGGCGAACAGGAAATCCACCGTGGCGGCCATCTCGAACGCGCCTTTGTAGCCATGACGTCTGGCCCCGTCGATCCATTTCGGATTCGCTGCGCGCGAGCGTATCACCCGGTTCAGCTCTTCCTTCAGGGTGCGGATTTTCGGCAGGTCCGGCTGGCTGTGATCGCCATGGTAACTGGCGGTCTTCTGCCCGCTGAGGGTTTCCGAAGCCGCGAGCATGCCGCCTTGAAACTGGTAATAATCGTTTGAATCAAGCAGGTCGTGTTCGCGATTGTCCTGATTCTGCAGCACGGCCTGTACCTGAGACAGACGCTGGGCAAAGCGCTTACGCGCAGGCGTACCTTCATCGGCAGCGCCATAGGCGTAGCCGCCCCAGTTCAGGTAAACCTCGGCAAGGTCCTCACGGCTCTGCCACAGACGGCCGTCGATCGCGCCCTGCACGCCAGCGCCATAGGCACCGGGCTTGGCACCGAAGATCCGCCAGCCCGCCTGACGTGCCGCTTCGTCTTCGCTCAACCCTTCTGCGATAAAACCTTGGCGTTCTTCTCGCACCCTGGCCGCCAGCGGGTTCAGGTCGTCCGGCTCGTCCAGCGCGGCAACTGCCTGCACCGCAGCGTCGAACAGCTTGATAAGGTTGGCGAAGGCATCACGGAAAAAGCCCGACACCCGCAATGTCACGTCCACTCGCGGGCGGTCCAGCAGGCTGACCGGCAGAATCTCGAAATCATCGACCCGCTGGCTGCCCGTCGCCCAGACCGGGCGTACGCCCATCAGCGCCATCGCCTGAGCGATATCGTCACCACCGGTGCGCATGGTCGCCGTGCCCCAGACCGACAGCCCCAACTGACGCAGGTGGTCGCCATGGTCCTGAAGATGCCTTTCCAGCAACAGGCTGGCGGACTGGAAACCGATACGCCACGCCGTGGTGGTCGGTAGTTTGCGGACATCCACGGTAAAAAAATTACGACCGGTGGGCAGCACATCCAGACGCCCCCGACGAGGCGCGCCGCTGGGGCCTGCCGGGACGAAGCGGCCGCTCAATGCATCGAGCATGCCCTGCATTTCGCCGGGGCCGCAGGCGTCCAGACGCGGCGCGACCACTTCACGCAGGCTGTCGAGAATCAGTGCCAGATCATCGTCAACCGGCAGGTCGTGCAGCGCTTCGCCCTGTGTCACGCGTTCGATGAGCGCAGCGGCGTAAAGCTCAAGCCGTTCACGCGCATCACCGGCAGTGCGCCACGGGTCACTGCTGACCGCCAGCAACGCAACGGGACGCGCGCCGGTCCAGGGCTCGGCCAGTTCGCAATCCAGCGGGTCAAAATCCAGACCGAACGCTTTGCTCAACGCCCGTAACAGACTCGACTGCGCGCCGCGCCCGTCGCCGCGCGGGATGCGCAGCAGGGCCAGCAAGGTGTCGGTGCGCAGGCGGCCTTGCGGCGACTGACCGAAGATGTGCAGGCCATCGCGAATCTGCGACTCTTTCAGGTCACACAGGTAAGTGTCCAGACGCGGCAGCCACAGCGCCGCATCGGCATCGCTGTCGAGGTTCTCGCCCAGAGCCAGCTCGCGATCTATATGGGTTTCACGGACCAGTTCGAGAATATCCCGTTGCAGCTCGCGCGCGCGGCGCGGATCCAGCAGTTGCGCCTCATAGAACTCGTCGGCGAGCAGTTCCAGATTGCGCAGCGGGCCATAGGTTTCCGCACGGGTCAGGGGCGGCATCAAGTGATCGATGATCACCGCCTGAGTGCGCCGTTTGGCCTGTGCGCCCTCGCCCGGATCATTGACGATAAATGGATAGATGTTCGGCATCGCGCCCAGTACGGCGTCCGGCCAGCAGGTTCGGGACAGGCCGACGCCCTTGCCCGGCAGCCACTCAAGGTTGCCGTGTTTGCCGACATGCACCACGGCATGAGCGCCGTACGCCTTGCGCAGCCAGAAGTAAAACGCCAGATAACCGTGGGGCGGAACCAGATCCGGGTCGTGGTACACCGAGCTGGGGTCGACCTGATAGCCACGCGCAGGCTGAATGCCAACGAAGGTCAGGCCAAAGCGCAGCCCGGCAATCATCATTCTGCCACTGCGAAACATCGGATCGCTGTCCGGCGCGCCCCAGCGGGCATTCACAGCATCACGGTTTTCCTGCGGCAGCTCGTTGAGCGCCGCCAGGTATTCCTCCAGTGCTATGCTTTGCTGGCAGGGCCGCAGGTCAATGCTGTCCAGATCATTGGTCACGCCACCCAGCAATTGCTGGATAAGCTCGGTGCCGCTGTCCGGCAACTGTGCCAGCGGATAACCCTCGGCCTGCATGGCGCGCAGGATGTTCAGCGCCGCAGCAGGCGTGTCGAGCCCCACACCATTGCCGATGCGCCCGTCGCGGGTCGGATAGTTGGCCAGGATCAACGCCACACGCTTGTCGCCGTTGGGCAGCCGCGCCAGTTCGATCCAGCGCCGCGCCAGTTGCGCGACAAAATCCATCCTGTCCGGCTGGGCGCGGTAACACACCACGTCCGACTGGCTGCGCTCGCTGCGCCAGGCCAGGTCCTTGAAACTGATCGGCCGACTGATGATCCGCCCGTCCAGCTCCGGCAAGGCAATGTGCATCGCCAGATCGCGCGCACCAAGGCCCTGTTCGCTGGCCTGCCAGGCAGGTTCGTTGTCCTGCGCGCAGATCGCCTGAATGACCGGCACGTTGCGCCGAAACGGGCGCAGATGCGGCGCTTCCGGACTCGACTGGGCAAAGCCTGTGGTGTTGAGGATCAGCTCGGTTTCAGCCTCGTCCAGCCAGTCCTCCACCTGAGTGAAACAGCCGGGCTCCTTGAGGCTGGCCACGGCTATGGGGAGCGGGTTGATGCCGTGCGCCTGCAAGCGCGCACAGAACTCGTCGATAAAACCGGTATTGGCGGCCTGCAAGTGCGAGCGGTAGAACAGCAGCGCCACGACGGGCTGTCCTGCAACCCAGTCGGCTTGCCAATCGGTGAGCTGCGCACTTGCCAGTCGAGGGTGGTAAATGGCTGTGCGTGGCAACAGTTGGGGCTCAGTCCAGGAATAGTCCCGGTCCAGCCAGCGACTGGCCATGCAACTATACATTTCCAGCGCATTCTGCAAGCCGCCCTGACGCAGAAACTGCCATAGCCGGTCGCGTTCTGCGGCAGGCACTGTGCTCAGGTCGCTCAGTTCAGGATCGGGACGATCATCACCTGGCACCAGAATGACCTGAACCCCGCGTGCCGCCAGCTCCATCAGCCGCTCGACGCCGTAACGCCAGTAACCGATGCCACCGTGCAGGGAAATCAGAATGACCTTTGCGTGGCGCAGCACCTCATCGACGTACAAGTCGACAGAGGCGTGATTCTGTACCTGCATGGGGTTGGCCAGACGCAGGCTCGGGTAGTCGTCAGGAAGCTGGCGTGCAGCTTCGGCCAGCAGCGCCAGGCTGGAGTCTCCGCTACAGAGAATCACCAGCTCGGCCGGGGTCTGGCCCAGATCGGCAATGCTGTCGTCGGGTACGAAACCGCCGGGCTGGGTTCTCAGTAAATGCATGGGGTCAGCCGACAACTGCAGCGTTGAGCTGCGCTTGCAGGGCCACGGCATCCAGCTCCTGACCAATCAGCACCAGATGCGTGGCACGCTCTTCGTCGGCGCGCCAGGCGCGGTCGAAGTGCTTGTCGAAACGCGTACCCACACCCTGGATCAGCAGGCGCATCGGCTTGCCGGGAATGGCCGCGAAGCCCTTCACGCGCAGAATGCCGTGCTGCACGACCAGTTGATTCAGTGCGTCGAGCAACAACTTCTCATCGGCCTGAGGCAATTTCAGGGAAATCGAATCGAAAGCATCGTGATCGTGGTCATCATGATCGTCATTGTCGTGATGATCATGGTGGGTCTTGCGACCATCGATGTGCAGCTCGGACTCGGCGCCAACACCCAGCAGTACGCTGATCGGCAGACGACCGCTGCTGGCTTCAATCACCTTGACGGCTGGCGGCAATTCTTCGGCAACTTCGGCACGCACCGCTGCCAGACCTTCGGCGTCGATCATGTCGGCCTTGTTGAGGATCACCAGATCGGCGCTGGCCAGTTGATCAGCGAACAGCTCGTGCAGAGGCGACTCATGGTCCAGATTCGGGTCGAGTTTGCGCTGCGCATCGACCTGATCGGGGAACGCAGCAAACGTACCGGCCAATACCGCAGGGCTGTCGACGACAGTGATCACCGCATCGACCGTGCAGGCGTTGCGAATTTCCGGCCACTGAAAAGCCTGAACCAGCGGCTTGGGCAATGCCAGCCCCGAGGTTTCGATCAGGATGTGGTCCAGATCGCCACGGCGAGCGACCAGCTCGCGCATGACCGGGAAGAACTCTTCCTGCACCGTGCAGCACAGGCAGCCGTTGGCCAGCTCATATACCCGGCCGTTGGCCTCTTCTTCGGTGCAACCGATGGTGCACTGCTTAAGGATTTCTCCGTCGATGCCCAGTTCACCGAATTCATTGACGATGACCGCGATGCGCCGCCCTTCGGCGTTATCGAGCATGTGCCGCAGCAGGGTGGTTTTGCCCGAGCCGAGGAAGCCGGTGACGATGGTGACGGGAAGCTTGGCCAGTGTTTTCATCAGGTGCCCTTTGGCAATGCGGCGGGCAAACAGGACGAGAACCGCATGCCTGGCACACGGATCGGATCGCCACCGGATCACCCCGCCCGGTTGTAGTGAGAATTCGCAGGCCTTTTGGTCAGCCCGGTTCGAGGCAGGTCTCCTGGCTCACGGCGGCATGTGGCAGGCAATCAAGACCGTGCCGACACGCATTCATCGCGCCTTCCCGCCGTAGCAGTGGCTGTGCAATGAACCTCACCGTTTACAGTTGCGGGGGCAGCTGCGGCGTGTACCGCATTCCCGTCTTAGCTCCATGTGTAACGCTTTACGCATGGAGAACCTCGAACCGGCAAGGCTACGCAGTGACCGCAGACAGGTCAATCGTTCAGATTGACGATTCCCCGCCGCCCATGCTCTCCTGTACGCTTTGTTTCGGGTGCCCCTCACGGGGTGAAACGGGAAACCGGTGCGCTCACGCTGTCGAGCAAGTCCGGTGCTGCCCCCGCAACGGTAAGCGAGAGAAGGTCTTATCCACTGTGCCACGGCATGGGAAGGTGACCTTGCAGGCCTTGAACGCGCGACGTTTGAGCCCTTCGCGAGCCCGGAGACCGGCCCGACATCGTTGAATGACAAACCCGCGGTGGGCGGGCGCAGTTGAAACCTTCGGCGTCTGCCGGCAGGTTCCCTTGCGCGTGGCCCGCTTGCCAATCACCAAGAGGGATCGCCATGTCGACCATCAGCAGCAGCCACGCCTCCACTACCAGCTCCACACGCACTCAACGCCTGACAGCCGCCATCAGCGCTGCGCTGCTGGGTGCATGTCTGGTGTACTTCGCCGGTTTCTCGCACATCGCGGCCGTACACAACGCCGCACACGATACACGTCACAGCGCTGCCTTTCCTTGCCATTAAGGACTCCACAATGTTCAAGCGAATCGCACAAACTGCCGGGTTCACGGGCCTGCTTGCGGCCCTGCTGCTGACCGTGCTGCAAAGCTTCTGGGTGGTGCCACTGATCCAGCAGGCCGAAACCTACGAGAACGCAACTGCCGAACAGGTCCATGGGCATGCCGACGGCGCGACTGCCGAGCACAGTCATACGCATGACGAAGCTGCCTGGGAACCTGAAAACGGCTGGCAGCGCGTGCTGTCCACCACGGGCGGCAACCTGGTGGTCGCAGTAGGCTTCGCCCTGATGCTTGCCGGGCTTTACACCCTGCATGCGCCGGGCCGCACGGTGCAAGGCGTATGGTGGGGGCTGGCCGGTTTCGCGGTTTTTGTGCTGGCACCCACGCTTGGCCTGCCACCTGAATTGCCCGGCACAGCTGCCGCCGAACTGAGTCAGCGTCAGGCCTGGTGGATAGGCACGGCCGCATCGACTGCCGCCGGGCTGGCCTTGCTGGTATTTGGTCAGAACTGGCTGCTCAAAGCTCTGGGCGTGGCGATTCTGGTCGTTCCTCATGTGATCGGCGCACCACAACCACTGGTCCCTCAGGGCCTGGCACCGGAGGCTCTGGAATCGCAATTCATGATCGCCTCGCTATTGACCAACGCGTTGTTCTGGGTCGCGATGGGGCTGATCAGTGCCTGGCTGTTCCGCAGAAACGATGCCGACCTGCATCAGGCCTGATTCACCGACCGTTCAGCCCGGCGCGTCACTGGTGGCCGGGCTGGGTTGTCGGCGCGGTTGCTCCGCAGCGACGTTGCGCGAGCTGATCGAGAACAGCCTTCGCGTGATCGACCTGGAGATTGCCAGCGTCACTGCGCTGGCATGTATCGACCTGAAAGACCAGGAACCGGGCCTGCTTGAACTGGCCGCGCAACTGGCAGTGCCGCTGGTGTTCTTCAACGCAGCGCAATTGGTTGCGTGGGAGCTGCACCTCACCCATCGTTCTGCGCAGGTCTTCCAGACCACGGGCTGTCACGGTGTCGCCGAAGGTTCGGCACTGGCGCTGGCCGCGCAACTGGGAGACGGCACCGCCACCCTGCTGATCGAACGGCAAAAAAGCGCCAACGCCACATTTGCCTTGGCAATCAGCCCTGCACACAGCGGATAATCTCCCCGCGCTCATCCACTCCGGAGAATTCATTGACTGTCTATTTCATCGGTGCCGGCCCTGGCGATCCCGAGCTGATCACCGTCAAGGGGCAACGCCTGATTCGCACATGCCCAGTCATTATCTATGCAGGCTCACTGGTGCCGCTCGCCGTGCTGGAAGGCCATCAGGCCGTGCAGGTGACCAACAGCGCCGAGCTGCATCTGGAGCAGATCATTGAGCTGATAAAGACCGCGCATGCGCAGGGCCAGGACGTTGCTCGTGTGCATTCCGGCGACCCGAGCCTGTATGGCGCCATCGGCGAGCAGATCCGCCATCTGCGGGAACTGGGTATTCCATTCGAAATCATTCCCGGCGTCACCGCGACCGCTGCCTGCGCTGCGCTGCTGGGCGTCGAGCTGACCCTGCCGGATGTGTCGCAAAGCGTGATTCTGACTCGCTATGCCGACAAGACCTCAATGCCCAGCGGCGAGGAGCTGGCCAGTCTGGCCAGCCACCGGGCAACCATGGCGATTCATCTGGGGGTGAACAACCTGCAGCGGATTGTCGACGAGCTCGTTCCACATTACGGAACCGATTGCCCGATTGCCGTGGTGCACCGTGCCAGTTGGCCAGATCAGGACTGGGCAGTTGGCACACTGTCGGACATTCACGACAAAGTGCAGGCCAAAGGCTTTCGTCGCACTGCATTGATCCTGGTCGGACGTGTGCTTGCCGACGACACGTTCAGCGAGTCCTCGCTGTACCGCGCCGGGCATGCACACCTGTTCAGACCGAGCTGATATTGGCGAAGGCGGTACTCCCGGCGCTGAACACAGCGGATCACCCCCGGTCGCTGCGACCAGTCGATGCGAAGCATCTCCCCGTCAGGCAGCCGCCTCGTACAACTTCGGTGCAACCACTTCGCCACTTTCCAGGCTCTTGCGCAGAATGTCGGCCTGCAATGCCGCCGCTTTCATGGCGCTCTCCTTGATATAGCCATAGCCACGAATTCGCTCCGGCAGACGTGCCAGGTTCAAGGCGGTATGGCGGTTCTGTGCTTGCAGGTGCTGAAGAATCAGTTCGATGTCACGCACGTAACCGTCAATCAGCTCCCTCTCCTGTTTGCGCTCAAGGCTGTGGCCGAACGGATCGAGCGCTGTGCCACGGAGGAATTTGAATTTCGCCAATACATTGAAGGCGCGCAGCATCCAGGGGCCGAAACTGCGTTTGCGCGGCAGGCCGTTGTGCGGATCGCGTTTTGCCAACCATGACGGGGCCAAGTGGAATTCCAGCCGATAATCGCCTTCAAACTGCGCTTCCAACTGGCGGGTAAACTCGCCGTTGCTGTACAGCCGTGCCACTTCGTATTCATCCTTATAGGCCAGCAATTTGAAATAGTTGAACGCAACCGCTTCAGAGAGCATCGGCTGCTGACCGGGAAACACGCGTGATTCGGTATCGCGCACACGTTGCAGCAACTCCACATAGCGCTTGGCATAGGCGCCGTTCTGATACGCCTTCAAGGTTTCGACATTACTCTGAATACGCTGATCAAGGTCCATTGGCTGCTGCGGCTCGCTGACCTTCTGCTGCGGATTGACGAAGGCTTCGACCGCCGCAGGATCATGGGCGGTACGACGGCCCCAGAGAAACGCCTGCTGATTGAGATTGACCGCCACCCCGTTGAGTTCGATCGCCTTTTCGATGGCCGCCGAGGTCAGCGGAATCAGGCCCAGCTGAAACGCGTAACCGAGCATGAACAGGTTGCTGGCGATGCTGTCGCCCATCAGCCGGGTGGCCAGCGATGTGGCTTCGACGAAGTGGGTCTTCGCAGCGCCGACCGCCTCGATGATGGTCTGCTTCATGGCCTCGGCCGGAAACACGGCATCCGGGTTGCGCGTAAACTCGGCAGTCGGCGTTTGCTGGCTGTTGACCACCGCGTGGGAAATCTTGCTGTCGAGCTTGGCAATCGCATCCGGCCCTGCCGCTACCAGCAGGTCACACCCCAGCAACAGATGCGCCTCCCCAGCCGCGATACGCACCGCGAACAAATCCTGCTGACGCGCTGCAATACGGATGTGGCTGACCACCGGGCCGAATTTCTGTGCCAACCCGGCCTGATCGAGCACGCTGCAACCCTTGCCTTCCAGATTCGCGGCATAACCCAGCATCGCACCGACGGTGGTTACGCCTGTTCCGCCAACCCCCGGCAACAGAATATTGAACGGTCGCTCCAGCGACGGCAGTACAGGTTCGGGCAAGCGAGCGAACGCCTCGACTTGCTTGGGCAATGCTGGCTTGCGCAGCTTGCCGCCATGCACGGTGACGAAGCTTGGGCAGAAACCTTCGACGCAGCTGAAATCCTTGTTACAGGCGCTCTGATCGATTTCGCGCTTGCGGCCCTGAGCCGTTTCCTTGGGCAGCACAGACAAGCAACCGGATTTAACCCCACAGTCGCCGCAGCCTTCACATACAGCCGGATTGATCAACGCACGCTTTTCCAGATCCGGCATGGTGCCGCGTTTGCGACGGCGGCGCTTTTCAGTCGCGCAGGTCTGATCGTAGATGATCACCGATACGCCTTTGAACTCACGCAGCTCGCGCTGCACACTGTCCAGATCACGCCGATGATGAAAGGTAGTAATCGGCGCGAAATCCTGTCGACTCGGGTACTTGTCCGGCTCGTCGGAGACCAGCGCAATACGCTGCACGCCCTCGTTGAACACCTGGCGGCTCAGTTGATCGACGCGCAGTACTCCGTCGATTGGCTGGCCACCGGTCATGGCAACGGCATCGTTGTAGAGAATCTTGTAGGTGATATTGACCTTGGAGGCCACGGCTGCACGCAGCGCCAGATGCCCGGAATGAAAGTAAGTACCGTCGCCCAGATTCTGAAATACGTGAGGTGTTTCGGTGAACGGTGCCTGACCGATCCAGGTCACGCCCTCGCCGCCCATCTGGGTGAAGGTATCGGTTTCCCGATCCATCCAGATGGTCATGTAATGGCAACCGATCCCGGCCAGGGCGCGACTGCCTTCCGTCACACGTGTCGACGTGTTGTGCGGGCAGCCGGAACAGAAATGCGGAGTGCGTTGGGTGTTGAACAGCGGAGCCTGAAGTGCCTGTTCCTTGTCGCTGAGAAACTGTAGATGTGCCTCAATCTGCGGGCTGCTGTAGAACGGCGCAAGACGCTTGGCGATGACCCTGGCGATCATTGCCGGGGTCAGTTCGCTGAGGTTCGGCAGCAGTGAACGGCCCTGTTCATCGAACTCACCGACCACCACCGGGCGGAGGTCCACGGGCCAGTTGTAAAGCTGCCCGGTCAGTTGATCTTCGATGACACTGCGTTTTTCCTCGACCACCAGAATTTCATCCAGCCCTTCGGCAAAGTCGTGCACCGAGACCGGTTCCAGCGGCCAGCTCATGCCGGCCTTGAGCACGCGAATCCCGACCCGGTCGCACAGCTCCTGATCGATACCCAGCTCTTCAAGCGCCTGACGCACATCCAGATAGGACTTGCCGGTAGTAATGATGCCCAGCCTGGGCTGCGCAGAATCGATAACCACCTTGTTGAGCTGATTGGCACGCGCGAAGGCCCTGGCCGCGTAGATCTTGTAGGTGTTGAGCCGCGCTTCCTGGGCCAGCGGCGGATCCGGCCAGCGGATGTGCAAAAACCGCCTTCCGGCAGTGCGAAATCTTCCGGAATGCGCGTTTTGACCCGCAGTGGGTCAACCTCGACCACGGCTGAAGAATCCACGTTCTCGGCAATGGTTTTCATCGCCACCCAGCAACCGCTGTAACGCGACAATTCCCAGCCGATGATGCCGTAGTCGAGAATTTCCTGAACATTGCTGGGGTTGAGTACCGGGATCATCGAAGCGATAAACGCATGTTCGCTCTGATGGGCAATGGTCGATGATTTGCAGCCGTGGTCATCGCCCGCAAGAATCAGTACACCGCCATTGGCTGCAACGCCTGCCGAGTTGCCGTGCTTGAAGACATCCCCGCAACGGTCCACGCCCGGGCCTTTACCGTACCAGAGGGCAAACACGCCATCGTATTTGCCGTGGGGGAACAGGTTGACCTGCTGACTGCCCCAGACGGCCGTAGCCGCCAGTTCTTCATTGATGCCCGGCTGAAAATGGATGGCGTTTTGTTGCAGGTAGTCCTTGGCGTCCCAAAGGCTTTTGTCCAGATTGCCCAACGGCGAGCCGCGGTAGCCGGAAATAAAACCGGCGGTATTCAGGCCCTGCGCTTCATCACGTTGTTTTTGCAGCATCGGCAGGCGAGTCAGGGCCTGTGTGCCGGTCAGGTACAGATTACCGGTGGCAAGCCGGTATTTATCATCCAGACGAATATCAGCCAGAGACATGCGGATACCTCTCTTGTTCTTGTCTTGTTCTTGTCTTGTTCTTATAGGTGTCAGGCTTTTGCGCAGGGACGGTCCAACCCGGCAGCCTTGCCATTAGACTGCCAGCAGCAAAGAGGCTTTTTCTTTCTAAATGCGTGCAAATCTGCTGATATTGAGCATGCTTTTTTCGACCAGAACAAAAAAAAAGGTCAATTCATGCAGCCTAAATTGAGCCCCATCGATCGCAAGATTCTTCGTCTACTGCAACATGACGCCAGCCTGTCGGCGGCAGAAATCGCCGAACGGGTCGAGTTATCGCAATCGCCCTGCTGGCGGCGCATCCACCGGCTTCAGGAAGACGGAGTGATAGAACGCACTGTCGCCCTGCTCAGCACTCAGAAGCTCGGCCTGAGCATGACCGTGTTTGTCGAGGTCAAGCTGTCGGGCCATGGCCGGCGCTATCTGGCCGAATTCGAAGAAGCGATCATCGGCCACCCGGAGGTGCTGGAGTGCTACACCATGGCCGGGGGGATGGATTTCATGCTCAAGGTGGTTGCCCAGGACATCGCCAGCTATGAGCGCTTCCTGCGCGATCATTTGCTGCAGTTGCCGCACGTACATGAGGCCCATTCGAACATTGCCATGAGCACGGTGAAACGCACCACGGAGTTGCCGCTGGACTAGAGGGTGTCGGGTGGGAACGAAAAAGAAAAATCCGCCGAGCAGGCGCTGGCGGATTATCTGGGTCGATGAGGGCAATAAAAACATTTGACTTGCAAATGATAATGATTATTATTGCATCAGCGGGTCGCGAGATCCGCTGGATAACCTGGAAGTCTTAGGTCGGCTTCCTGATTATCTCCTCATCAGGCTAATCACGGTTTTTGACCCAGCTTTTTGCCGGGTCTTTTTTTGGTTCTTTCTTTTGGTTTCGCTGCTTCAGGCTAATGAAGTCCGGGTACTGCGCAGGTGTTTAGCAATGGCGCAGATCATAGCAAAGCAACCCTGATACGGGTCATGTTTTTGCAGCGAAAATGCCCGGATAAGGCATATAAAAAGTAAATGCTGCAACTTTTCACTTGAGAATGATTCTCGTATTCACTAGTCTACTCTTGTCACGGACGATGCCTGTCATTGCAAGGAACAATCCCCATGGAAGATCAGCGAGCGATACATCATGAGTAATCAGCTCCCTTCTTTGCTGCACCTCCCCGCCCGCCTGCCTGAGGCGCAACCCGCGCCGCAGGTCATCGAACTCGGCCACCGGCTTGGCAAGCTTTCGCGCCGTACCCGGCAGATATTTCTGCTCAGTCGGCTCGACGGTCTGGCGTATGCCGACATCGCCCGTTTCATGGATGTCGATATCGCCCGGGTAGAGCGCGCGATGCTTCGCGCACTGGGCAAGGCACATCTTCAGAGCACCGATGACAGCCGTGCCATTCAGGACCAGGCCAGCCGCTGGTATGTGCACTTGCAGAGCCCTGCTGCAACGGCCAGTGAACGCATCGAATTTCGCCACTGGCTGGACGCCGATGCTGCAC
Organism: Pseudomonas meliae; assembly: GCF_001400515.1. NCBI lineage: Bacteria > Pseudomonadati > Pseudomonadota > Gammaproteobacteria > Pseudomonadales > Pseudomonadaceae > Pseudomonas > Pseudomonas meliae. Next base: position 38,764 of record NZ_LJQT01000348.1, read on the forward strand.
ACCTTTCAGCGTTCCAGAACAGCGAGCGCATGTGGTGCCAGTTGCAGGCACCCGCCTTGTTGCTCGGTGCGTCCGGCTGGCATCGGCGCAAGCGACGTGCCTATCTGGTGTGGTGCCTGCTGACGGCATTCATCTGCAGCCTGATGGTCACCGCCGAGGCTATTTCCTGACGCAAGGATGACCGTTGCGATGAAGTTTACGTCGCAAGGTGCCAGGTTGATCGGTGTACAGTAGCGGCCTGAAAAGGCATCTACGTAAGCAGGCACCTATCTTGACCCTCACGATCAGTTCAGATTTCGACAGCGGCAATATTCAGGTTCTCGACGCAAGCGACCCCGCGCATATAAGCCTGGCGATCCGGCCAGATACGCAAAGTGCGCATTTCCAGTGGTTTCATTTCAAGGCTGACGGCCTGAACGTCGGCCAAACCTATGGTTTCAGCCTGACCAATGCCAGCGAGTCCACCTTCAACAATGCCTGGACCGGCTACAACGCCGTAGCGTCCTACGACCAGCAGAGCTGGTTTCGGGTGCCGTCCGGTTTTGACGGCAAGGCACTGAACTTCAGCCTTGCGCCTGACCAACCGCAGGTCTGGTTTGCGTATTTCGAACCCTACAGCCGTGAGCGCCATGACCGGCTGATCGAACAGGCACAGGAAAAGGCCGGCGCACACTTGCTGGCTGTCGGCAAAAGTGTCGAGGGTCGTGATATTCAGCTGCTGCGCAAAGGCGACAGTGCCGAAGGCAAGCGCAAGATCTGGATGATTGCCCGGCAGCATCCCGGCGAGCACATGGCTGAATGGTTCATGGAAGGCGTGATCGAACGCCTTCAGCAAAAAGACGACGCAGTGCTGCAGCAATTACTCGCCAACGCGGACCTGTATCTGGCGCCCAACGTCAACCCGGACGGCGCCTTTCATGGCCACTTGCGTACCAATGCCAACGGCAAGGATCTCAACCGCGCGTGGCAAGACAGCACTGAAGAACAAAGCCCGGAAGTCTTTTTCATCAAGCAGCAGATGGAAAAATACGGCGTGGACATGTTCCTCGACGTGCACGGTGACGAGGAAATCCCCTACGTATTCACCGCCGCGTGTGAGGGCAACCCGGGGTACACCGCGCATCAACGCCAGCTTGAAGAGCGCTTTCGCAGCCGACTGTGCGAGGTTAGCGACAGCTTCCAGACGGTCTACGGCTACCCGCGCAGCGCGCCCGGCCAGGCCAATATGAACCTGGCGGCAAATGCCGTGGGCGAACGCTATAAATGCCTGGCGCTGACGCTGGAGATGCCGATAACGCCCCGGACCCGGTGGCAGGCTGGTCAGGCAAACGCTCCGCGCAACTGGCCGGGGATGTATTGACCGTGCTGGCCGAGATGGTTAACGACCTGCGCTGAGGGCTCCTACCTGTCGGCGAACCGAAATGCCCACTTAAACGTGGGCATTTTTGTTTTTGCTGGCTGTACGGCGTACGATCAAACTCGCCAATGCGATTAATGCCAGCGTGATCACCACTGCTCCGTAGACATTGCTGGTCATCACCAGCCCTGCCGAGTGGGCAAAGAACCCGGCAACCAGTGCCGGTATGCAGAAGGCCAGGTAGCTGAGTACCAGAAAGGCTGACATCAGCCCTCCCCGCTCATGGGCATGCGCGGTTGGCATGAGCATCCGCAGTGCGCCCAGAAAACTTGATCCGAAACCGATGCCCGCCACCACGGCACCGACGAAGAACAGCCACAACATGCCCAGGTTGACCGCCAGCAGAATGACCGCCACACCGAGCGGCAAAAAGCTTGCGCCTACCCACAATCCCAGCACCGGCTCGCGCTGACGCAAGCTCAGAATCGCCAGCGCGCCACTGAGCGTCAGCGCCGCAACCGCCAGGCCACCGTTGAGTGGCGAGTTCAAGCCAGTCGCCGCTGCCAGCAAGGATGGGCTCAGCGACAGAAAAAAACCGCCCAGTGCCCAGGCTGCTATATCCACCGGCAGTACCAGCCATAACATACGCCGCGACTGCTGAGGAACGTGCAGCGATGGCTTGAGGGACTGCCAGACGCCTGGCTGGCGGCTGACGGTTTCTTCCACTCGGCCAAGGTAAATCGCTTGCGCCACAAAGGCGGCCAACAGGAAGCAGTAACCCAGCACCAGTGGTAACGGCGCGAACTGCACCAGCAGTGCCGTGCCCAGTGCTCCCACCGCCATGCCGAGCATGGGCGAGATGCTGTTGATCAGCGGCCCTTTGACTGAATCGCTGTCCAGCAAGGCAGCCCCCAATGCACTGGCAGCAAGTCCAGTAGCAAACCCCTGCAACAGACGCGCGACCATCAGCCAGCTAACATCGCTGACAAAAATGAACAGCAACATCGAAACGATTTGCAGCAGCAAGGCACCGAAAATCACCGGACGCCGCCCCAGGTAATCAGACAACGAGCCGCCGATCAGCAAGGCGGCCAGCAGGCTGAATGCATACACTGCAAAAATCAGGGTGAGCACGCCGGACGAGAAGCCCCATGCCTCCTGATACAGGTGATAAAGCGGCGTGGGTGTGCTGGACGCGGCAAAGAAGCACAGTGTGGTGAAGGCCAGAAACCCGAGATGGCTTCGCGCCCGGCCATCAGACTTGAGGTCTGATAGCGTCGAACCTTGTGAAGGAAGGGACATGAATACGCTCTCCGCCAATGCAACCTGTTAAAGCCATAAATTAGCTTTTGCGGAGTGTGCGACGCAGGAGCGCTTAAAGCAAATACTTTGTGTTAAGGTCCGCCGTATGGCTATCAAAGAAGCAGTACGCACCGGAGGCCGCAGCGCCCGAGTGCAGGAATCCATTCACCGCGCGGTCCGCGATTTGTTGCTGGAGCATGATCGTTCGGCGCTCAGCGTGCCAATGATCGCGCTCCGGGCGGGCGTTACGCCGTCGACCATTTATCGCCGCTGGGGTGACTTGACCACCTTGCTGGCAGACGCTGCCATTGAGCATCTGCGCCCTGATGCGCCAATAGATCAAGGCAGTCTGCACCAGGACCTGCTGACCTGGAGCGAAATGTATCTCGACGAAATGTCTTCGACTCCAGGTCGCGCCCTGATGCGCGATGTGGTCGCCAGCACCTCTGGCTGTGTAGGCAGGTGCGCGGCAATGGTCCGTGAGCAATTGCAGGTCATGATTGATCGTGCGACGGCTCGCGGCGAAGCCTCGCCGACCGCCGACGACCTGATTGATGCCATCGTTGCGCCGATGATCTACCGGATTCTGTATTCCGAATCGGCCCCCACGCCCGAACGCGTGCGTCAATGGGTCGAGCGCTGCCTGAGCTGAGGCAACACTTGCTGCAGTCAGTGGCTGAAACTCCCGTTATGATGCGCGCCTTGTCCGATATCAATGACCGAGCCTATTCATGCACACCCTCGCAGATCTACGCGCCGGCAAGCTGGCAGGTATCAAACGGCTTGACCTTTCCTGCGGCCTGAGCGAATTCCCGGTCGAGGTATTCGACCTGGCGGACACCCTGGAAGTATTGAACCTCAGCGGCAACTCGTTGACTTCGCTGCCTGACGACCTGTGCCGCCTTACCCGGCTGCGCGTGCTGTTCGCGTCAGACAACGCGTTCACGCACCTGCCGGAAAGCATCGGCCAATGCCAGCAGCTGCAGATTGTCGGCCTCAAGGCCAATCGCATTGAACAGGTCAGCGCCGCAGCACTGCCACCGCGCCTGCGCTGGCTGATACTGACCGATAACTGTATCGAGTACCTGCCTGATGAACTGGGCCGTCGCCCGGACCTGCAAAAGCTGATGCTCGCTGGCAATCGCTTGCGTACGCTGCCCGCGACCCTCGCTGATTGCCACAAACTGGAGCTGATCCGCATTGCGGCCAATCGCCTGACCGAGCTGCCGGACTGGCTGCTGAGCCTGCCTGCCCTGGCATGGCTTGCCTATGCCGACAATCCACTGTGCGCCGAGCACCGTGCCGAGCCGATCCGTCAGATCCCGTGGCATCAGTTGAGCATCGGTCAGCGCTTGGGCGAAGGCGCTTCCGGGATCATTCAGCAGGCGCTCTGGCAGCACGCAAACAATGAGCGAATGACGGCGGTCAAGCTGTACAAAGGCAGTGTCACCAGCGATGGCTCACCGCTCAATGAAATGGCCGCCTGCATCGCCGCTGGCCGTCACGCCAACCTGATCGAGGTGCTCGGGCAAATCAGCGGGCATCCCGATCAACAGCGTGGCCTGGTCATGGAACTGATAGCGCCCGACTTCGGCAATCTTGCCGGGCCGCCGAGCCTGGAATCCTGCACCCGTGATGTCTATGCCCGCGAAACACGCTTTTCGCTGCCGGTACTGTTACGTATCGCCGAAGGCATCGCGTCGGTCACTGCGCACCTGCATGCCAACGGCATCACGCATGGCGATCTTTATGGCCACAACATTCTTGTGCAGGAGGATGGCAACTGCCTGCTGAGCGACTTCGGCGCGGCGTCGTTTCACCCGTCAGCGGTACAGGGAAAGGCGCTGGAGCGCATCGAAACACGGGCATTCGGTATCTTGCTGGGAGAATTGCTGGAGCGCTGCGATGCAGATGAGCAGAACCAGAACGTCATCGAGGGGCTAAGGGCGCTTCAGGCGAGTTGCGTACAGACTGATTGCCAGCGACGACCGTCACTGGCGGAGATTCTTCTACAGATAAAAGCATGGAGCGCGTAAAGCGC
>NZ_LJQT01000348.1:43477-47265 GCF_001400515.1 Pseudomonas meliae
TGCTCCATTACACAGTGATCAGCCTGCAAGACCCACGTACACGTTCTGCACGTCGTCGTGATTGTCGATGGCTTCGAGAAACGCTTCGACTTCGGCCATCTGCTCCTCGGTCAGACCATCCACGGTGCTTTTCGGGCGATAACCCAATTGCGCCGACTGCACGGTGAAACCAAATTCAGGGAGCGCCTTGCAAACCGCATCCATGTCTGTGGATTCGGTCAGGAACAGCGTAGCGCCCTCCTCAGCCGACTCGAAATCCTGGGCACCGGCTTCGATTGCCGCCAGCTCCGGGTCGGCATCCGCTGCTGCAGGGACAGCCTCGATCATGCCCTGATACAAAAAGTCCCACGAAACCGAGCCCGCAGCACCCAACTGGCCCTTGCGGAACAGCACGCGAATTTCCGAGACCGTACGATTGATGTTGTCGGTCAGGCACTCGACGATCACCGGTACGCGATGCGGCGCAAATCCTTCGTAAGTCAGACGCTCGAAGTTGACGCTCTCGCCCAGCAGACCTGCGCCTTTCTTGATGGCACGCTCCAGGGTTTCGCGCGGCATCGAGGCCTTTTTGGCCTGTTCCACTACCAGCCGCAGACGCGAGTTCATGTCCGGGTCTGCGCCAGCGCGTGCGGCGATCATGATCTCCTTGGACAGCTTGCCAAACGTGCGTCCCTTGGCATTGGCTGCCGCTTCTTTATGCTTGACCTTCCACTGTGCGCCCATGTCTGCTCTCTTGATTCGCTAGGCACCTCGCCGCCTGCGTCTGCACGACTGACAGAACGCGGCGCTGGCAAGGCGCTGAAAAAGGGTCACCGGCAAATATCCTGTCCGGCGCGGCGCATTTTATACGCGATCACGGCAGATGAAACCCCCGCCGCGCACATTGCTCGAACGAACTCGCCAAGATGGCTGCCAATCGGGCCGACGGCAATCATCCGCTTTCCATCACTGCTTGTAGTCTTTTTCCGAAAAACCTTGCAGCAATGCTTTTAGGCCAAGGTATTCCGTAACCTGCGCACCCTGATTTTGAAGGTAGAGAGCCCCGCAGATGCGCAAGGACCTGCAAATGCCAATCATACTGGCGATTACCGACTGCCAGACGGATCTGCATGTCATCAGCTTCACCGGCCGTGATGCTCTCAATGAAGCGTATCGCTTCGATATCTGGCTGATCGGCGCCCCTCTTCTGGATGTGCGCAGCCTGCTGCACCGAGAAGCGTTTTTGAGGTTCGGTGAGCGTCGCGGCGGCGTGCATGGCCAGATCTGCCATGCGGCCCGAATCCACAGCGGGGCTCGCGTGAGCCTTTATCACCTGATCCTGATGCCCAGCCTTGGCAAGCTTGCAGCCCATCGGCACCGGCGCATCTATCAGGATATTGCGCCTCCTCAGTTGATCGCTCAGTTGCTTGAGACACACGGTATTGGCGCAAACGCTTACCGCTTCGAGCACATGAACGGTCTTTACCCGGCCAGACCGCTGCATATCCAGTACGACGAAAGCGATCTGCACCTGCTGCAACGCCTGTGCGAGGAAGAAGGCATTCATTTCCGTTTCGAACATCGTCAGAGCGGCCATCGGCTGGTGTTCTCGGATGACTCTGCAAGCTTTCCGGCACAGCCAGTACCCTTACGGTTCAAGCGTCAGGAACAGTCAGGCACATCGACCGGGACGCTCTTGCACATGGCAGAAGTGCTGACGCTTCCAGGCGTTTCGCGACAACCCGCTCCAGGCCTGAAACAGACGCAGCCCCCCTCGTCAAAGCACGACGAGAACGCCAGAACACCCGCAGCCAATCATGCATTTCAACCGTCAGGCGTTCTCGGCCCAATCAGCCAGGAAGAGGCGCTAGGTCGCCAGCGCGGCATGCGCGAGCTGGAGCGCTTGCGCTGCGAACGGCGCGAGGTCAGCGGGCACAGTAACCGGTCTGGCTTGCGCAGTGGCGAAGTCATACAGGTGCTTGATCACCCGGAGCCATTGCTTAACGACCAATGGTTGCTGACCGAGGTGCTGCACGCAGGTCGGCAATTACAGGTGCTCAGAGGGGCCACCGCCCATGATGCCCTGGCAATCCTGCGCATCCTCACCGACGAGCAGCGCTCATCACCCGCAGCCGCACAGCTATCAGGCAATGGCTATGGCAACCGTTTCAAGGCCATCCCCTGGGCGATGCCGTTTCGCCCTTCAGCCAGACATCCTCGACCGGCCGCCACAGGCGATCATATAGCCACGCTGCAAGACAGCGACACGTACGCAGAACAGCCCGGCTACCGACCGGTTCGTTTCGACTGGCAAGCGCAACACCCGGAAGACCGAACCACCCAGCGCTGGCCGATGGCGCTGGTGGCCTGCCGCGAGATTCATCAGTTGCTGCCTGGCTCACGCGTACTGGTCCGTTATCTGGACAGTCATCCCGAGCGCCCGGTTATCTGCGCAGCCCTACCACCGGCTGAATACGCCTCGCAAGACAGTCTGTGGCACGGCGACCAGTCTGCAAAACCAGCCGATTGCATTCGACTTGCGAGCGGCCGGCACCTGCGCGCTACAACAGACAGCGAGTTGATTGTTCACGGGCAGGCGGCAGAGCTGCACATTGATGCGCAGCACATCCAGATTCTGGGTCGCGTAGATCAGCAGTCCTTGAAATCCGGCTGGCGCTTGTCGATAAACGCGTTCATGCCCTCCTTCTGATCGTGACTGGCGAAGGCTGCGTGAAACACCCGGCGCTCGAACCGGATGCCTTCGGCCAGACTGACCTCGAACGCGCGGTTGACGCTCTCCTTGACCATCATCGCCACCGGCAGGGACTTGCCGGCGATCACCGCCGCTACCGCGAGGGCTTCCGGCAGCAACTGCTCAAGTGGCACTACCCGCGCAACCAGCCCGGCACGTTCGGCTTCGTGAGCATCGATCAGGCGACCGGTCAGGCACATTTCCATGGCTTTGGCCTTGCCGACGGCGCGAGTCAGACGCTGCGTCCCGCCCATGCCCGGCAACACACCGAGATTGATCTCCGGCTGCCCGAACCTGGCGTTTTCAGCCGCCAGAATGAAATCGCACATCAAGGCCAGTTCACAACCGCCACCCAACGCAAAACCGGCCACTGCCGCCACGATGGGTTTGCGCCGCGCGGCCACCCGATCACTTTCGCGAAACAGGTCGTCGAGGTAGATTTGTGGGTAGGACAGGTCGACCATTTCCTTGATATCGGCACCGGTCGCAAAGGCTTTTTCCGAACCGGTCAGCACGATGCAGCCGATGGCACTGTCTGCTTCGAACTGGTCGAGTGCGTGGTTCAACTCGTCAATCAATTGAGCATTCAATGCATTAAGTGCCTTGGGACGGTTCAGCGTAATCACGCCAACCTTGCCTATAACCTCACTTAGAATTGTCTCGTAAGACATTGATAAATATCCTTTTAAATTAATAACCATGCACAGGCATAAAACCTAGAATCTACATTCGAAAAAAACCGTAACTCTATGAATAAATTATCTAATCGATGATTTCAATGGCGACGGCGGTGGCCTCTCCGCCACCGATGCAAATCGCTGCCACCCCGCGCTTGAGCTGCCTGCGCTGCAAAGCCGCCAACAGCGTCACAATGATCCGCGCGCCCGAAGCGCCTATCGGATGACCCAGCGCGCACGCCCCACCGTTGACATTGACCTTCTCGTGCGCAAGGCCCAGTTCACTCATCGCTACCAGCGGCACGACTGCAAACGCTTCGTTGATCTCGAACAGATCGACGTCATCCAGCGCCCAGCCTGTCTTGATGCATAGGAATTTC
>NZ_LJQT01000005.1:0-2336 GCF_001400515.1 Pseudomonas meliae
GTGAAGACAGAGGCGGATGCAGGAAATGTTTTGTATGTACCGCCTGCACGCAGTCGGTCTATCCAAAACCCTGATCAGGGCTGCGCCCCGATACCCCTGAACCGTAAAAAGCGCGTCAGCTAAAGCCGTTTTTAAAGCTGGCGTTGCGCTTCCGTCCTATTTTAAAACCGCTTAAACAAGAGCCTCCGGCAGCGGGGAGCGTATCCCAAAACCCTGCGTCACTCATTCAACCTGGACACAAAATCTAGGCACCACTTTTGGCGCTGGGTACAAATCCTCGCGCCTTCCGATCTTTAATTTTAAAACGCCAATACGTTCTTAATTTAAATTCGACTCAACCGCACCGGCCCACACCCCCGCCCTGCCCTACCTTGCAAATTCTGAGTGCAACACCCGCGCAGCCTTTGCAGGCCGTGGCATTCCACTTAAATCGAAAAGAGCTTTCCGCGTCTCCCTCTGCGCCGCCTTTGGCGTCCCATCGCTCAACCCGGATGGCTGAAAAGTCAGGGGCCGCGCTCCCGGCTTGTCGGGAAAAAGCTTCACCTTCCCGGCAAACGGAAGCACGGGCGAAGCGAACCCTTGACCGAGCACTGATCAAAACCACCCTTTGCATTCCTCGGGTCGCACAGCGGCCCGGGGATGCCGCCCGGCGAGGGAGTGCTTTTGAGGTGTTTTAGATTTTTGGCGTGGCTTCGCCGGGAAGGGTCGTTTTGGCTTGGAAAAGGGCGCTTTGGGGGGGGGTGAAACAGGCTGGATTTCGGGGTGAAAAAAAGGCCGATTTCCTTTACTTGATACTTAAGGGATAGTTTCGGCGTCTCAAAACAGGCTCTAGGCCTTGTACTACGTGGCTTCTAGGGGTGTTTTGACGTGTAGAAAAAAAAAGCCCAAGATTGTGGGTATCTGACGTCCACAACACTTAGGCTTTTCATGGAAAACGTTACCGCCTCCACGTCTCCCCATTCTAGCGAGATTACTGCGCTTGACCAGCCCCGAAGCGGGCTTTCTGATTACAGCCCTACCGACGCCCCATGGGACGTCCATCGGGGCCAGGCGGATGATGTGGGTGGGATCTATGCCACCGCCTTTGAATTCGAGCGCTACGCGGCTCGTATGGCTGAATGCGGCGGTGTTCTGCTATTTGGTTGGGAGATCAACCCGGCCACATGGGTAACTGCTCTGCGCCTAAAGCACAGCCATTTTTGCCGGGTACGTCATTGCCCGGTGTGTCAGTGGAGACGTTCCCTCATGTGGCAAGCCAGGTTCCACCAAGCCCTCCCTAAGATCGTCTGTGAGCATCCTAAGGCCCGCTGGCTATTCCTCACCCTGACTGTGCCCAATCGCCCCATAGGCGAGCTTGGAGAGACGCTGACGGCGATGAATGCCGGCTGGAAGCGACTGATTGAGCGCAAAGAGCTGAAACCTGTGTTGGGCTGGGTGCGCACAACTGAGGTCACACGGAGCGCTATCGGTGAGGCACACCCGCACTTTCATGTGCTGCTGATGGTGCCGCCAAGCTGGTTCAGTCGGCACTACGTCAAGCAGTCCCGCTGGGTCGAGTTGTGGCAAGAGTGCATGCGGGATCCAACCATTTCGCCGTCCGGGTTATGGATCGAAGTAATCAAAGGGGCTGCCCCAGAGAGAGGGAAATCAGCCTCTGACGTTACGAGCTTTGCACTTCAAAAGGCAGTCTCCGAAACCCTCAAATACAGCGTTAAGCCGTCTGACATGACGGACGATCCAGATTGGTTTTTGGAACTCACACGCCAAGCCCACAAGCGCAGATTCGTCGCCACGGGTGGAGTGTTGAAAAACGTACTCCGCGTCGATGAGGAAACGGACAGTGACTTGGTGATGGCGGACGGGCCAGCAGAAGGTGAAGACGATGGTTCGCGCTTGGCCTTCAACTGGCGCGAATTTGAGCGCCGGTATCGCCGCGCGCCTAATGGCGACAAGCCGGCCTCATAGAAATCAAACGGATTTAGAACAAAGATATTTAGGATTTTAATGACTACGCTAAAAGCTAGAATTGATGTGACAAATGAAAGACTTAAACTTTTAAAAGAAACTAGAAAGGTAGAAAACAAAACACGACAGAAAGCATACAAGCAGAGTCGTGCAGATCAAGAACGGAAAAAGGTTCTTGTAGGCGAGGCTGTTTTGCGCCGATTGGATAACGGGGAATGGGATGAGGATGATTTTCTCCAGATGATGGATGACTACGTGAGCAGGCCTGTTGATCGTGAACTCTTTGGCTTGCACGAATAAGTGGAATGCCACTGCAAGCCATCGTTGAGTAGGTCTGTGGCGGTGAAAATGGCGTGAAGACAGAGGCGGAT
>NZ_LJQT01000008.1:0-614 GCF_001400515.1 Pseudomonas meliae
GAAATTCCTATGCATCGAGGAAAGCGCGTTGTCCGACATTGCAGCCTCAGTTCTGTCCGATACGCGAGTATAGGCTGCGATCCCCACACAAAACACGCCTTGAGTACGGTTATACTCAGCCACCCGACACGGACCCGATCACCCGCCATGGAACAACCTTCCACATCAAAAGGCCGTCGCTCCAGCCTGACTCAGCAACTGGTCGCCGAGTTTTCGCGCAGAATTCGCGAAGGCGAGATCCAGAGCGGTGAAAAGCTTCCTACCGAACAGGTGATCATCCGTGAAACCGGGGTCAGCCGCACTGTGGTTCGTGAAGCGATGTCGCGTCTGCAAGCCGAAGGTCTGGTCGAAACCCGGCATGGCATCGGCACCTTCGTGGTCGATGCAGCGCAGCCAGGGAATTTCCAGCAGGTTGAACCGCCAATCGGTACACCCGGCGACGCGGTATCCATCATCGAGCTGCGCCTGAGCATCGAGCCGGAATCTGCCGCGCTCGCGGCTCAACGCCGCACGCCCGAGCAACTGGATGCCATCCGTCAGGCACTCGATGAGCTGCATCGCTGTGCGCGCCTGGGGCACGACACCATGAAAGCCGATTTCGAGTTTCACCGGCA
>NZ_LJQT01000008.1:644-25035 GCF_001400515.1 Pseudomonas meliae
CACCCGCACCCGCACCCGCAGCGGCTTCGGCAATATCACGTCGTTGCACGCAGAGGACGACCCAGGCATCCAGCAACGCGAACAGGAGACCATCTTCGACGCCATTGTCCATCAGGATCGGGATGCCGCCCGAGCCGCGATGCGTCTGCATCTGATCAACAGTCTGCTGCGCCTGCGCGCAAAGGATTAGCCACTAAAACGCTTATCGTTTACCATGCCGCCCGTCGGTTTCCGAGAGGAACTAACAGGGAATTCGCACGCTTTGTCTGCACAAGGCCAAAACGAAACTGCCCCCGCAACTGTAGGCATCGAGCCTGCTCCATGACTGCCACTGGATTCAGCTCCGGGAAGGCCGGAGCCTGGCGATGACATGCCAGTCAGGAGACCTGCCGACCTGCTTCAATCCACTAACCGGCGGGGTGTCCGGGAAGGACATCCGCACGCGGCAGCATTTCCCGTCGTGCCCGGTCATTTGCCGGGGATGTGTTTCCTGATGTGCATTGCGCCTTGGCACCTGCTCCAACGGAGACCGCATTTCATGTCGCTGCCCCGCCTTGCCGTACTTGCCGCCAGCCTGACGCTGTCCACCCTGACCCTCGCCGCGCCTACTCAGTATCCGCTGACCCTCGAAAACTGTGGTTCGACCCTGACGTTCGCGCATGCGCTGACCAAGGCAGTGACCATTGGCCAGGCCGGCACCGAAATGCTTTACGAACTGGGCCTTGGCGACAGACTGGTCGGCACTTCCCTGTGGTTCAACAATGTATTGCCACGCTTCAAGGCGCAGAACGACAAGGTCGAGCGCCTGGCCGACAACGAGCCCAGTTTCGAAGCGGTGATTGGCAAGCGACCGGAACTGGTGGCCGTGCAACTGGAGTGGATGGTCGGCAAACAGGGCGTGGTCGGCACCCGCGAGCAGTTCCATGACCTGAAGATACCCACTTACATCCTGCCGTCCGACTGTGAAGGCAAGGACAATCTGGTCGGTGCCGATGGCACACGCCTGGAGCCGTTCCGCATCGACACCATCTACAAGAGCATCGAGCAACTGGCGCAGATTTTCGATGTGCGGGATCGCGGCGACGCGCTGGTTGCCGACCTCAAGGCCCGCCTGAGCGCAGCGATCGCCAATGTCCGGCAGAACAAGGCCAATGACGTCTCGGCGCTGTTCTGGTTCTCCAGCTCCGACCTTGCCAGCGACCCTTTCGTGGCAGGCCGCAAAGGCATCCCAGACTTCATGCTCAACAGCCTGGGCATGCGTAATATCGTCAAGTCCGACGAGGAATGGCCGACAGTGGGCTGGGAGACCATTGCCAAGGCCAATCCAAGCATTCTGGTGATTGCACGCATGGATCGCCGCCGCTTCCCGGCCGACGACTACCTGAAAAAGATCGAATTCCTCAAGAGCGACCCGGTGACGCGCAACATGGACGCAGTCAAGCATGACCGGATCGTGATCATCGACGCCGAAGGCATGCAGGCTGGCCTGCGCCTGTTTACCGGGTTCGAGGAACTGGCTGAGGCCGCCAACCGTTTCAACGCTGCACAATGAGATTACAGGTAGCACTGGGCCATGTGCTCTGGGTCTCGGCAGTGCTGGTGCTGGCAATCATGGTCGGTGCAGCGATTGGCGAAACCTCGATCAGCCTGAAGGTGGTTTTTCAGGTGCTGGCCAACAAACTCTGGGCTGCCGGCTATGTGCTCGACCCTATCGACGAAGGCATCGTCTGGAACTACCGGCTGACCCGCGCGATTGTCGCGGCAGCCTGCGGGGCCGGGCTGGCGATCTGTGGCGTGGTGTTGCAATCCTTGTTGCGCAACCCGCTGGCAGACCCATATCTGCTGGGAACTTCCGCCGGGGCCTCGACCGGCGCGGTGCTGGTCGCCATTCTGGGCTTCGGCGCGGGGGCTATTTCGATGTCGGCAGGCGCTTTTGCCGGGGCCGTGGCGGCGTTTTCGCTGGTCGCCCTGCTGGCGCATTCGTCGCGAGGCACCACAGCAGCCGGGCAGATCATTCTGGCCGGAATCGCCGGTTCACAGCTGTTCAATGCCCTGACGTCGTTTCTGATCACCAAATCCGCCAGCTCCGAACAGGCACGCGGCATCATGTTCTGGCTGCTGGGCAACCTCAGCGGCGTACGCTGGCACTCGGTCTGGCTGGCAGTGCCGACGGTGCTGGTCGGTCTGCTGGTGTGCCTCTGGCACCGGCGAGCGCTGGACGCGTTCACTTTCGGCAGCGACTCGGCGGCGTCACTGGGGATTGCCGTGCGGCGCGTGCAGATCATCCTGATCGCGACCGCAGCCCTGGTCACCGCAGTGATGGTATCGATCGTCGGCTCCATCGGTTTTGTCGGGCTGGTGATCCCGCACGCGGTGCGTATGCTGATCGGTGTGCGCCACGCACGGCTGGTGCCGTTGAGTGCATTGAGCGGCGCGCTGTTTCTGATCGCTGCCGACATCCTCTCGCGCACGCTGATCAAGGGCCAGGCGCTGCCGATTGGCGTCATTACCGCACTGATCGGCGCACCGGTCTTCGCTTTGATTCTTATCCGGGGAAATAGCACGCGATGAACGCCTTTCCTCATCTGGCCAACGCACCGGTGCTGGGCTGCACGGGGCTGGGTTATTCGGTGCGTGGCACTGCGCTGCTGCGCGACGTCGACTTGAGCATCGCTGCCGGCGAGACACTGGCCGTGGTCGGCCCTAACGGTTCGGGAAAATCCACCCTGCTGAAACTATTGGCCGGTATTCAGAAGCCGGCCAGCGGCACGGTCAGACTGGGCGGGCAACCACTTGAGGCAATGAGCCGCAGAGACGTGGCGCGCCTGCTGGCGGTGGTCGAACAACAAGCGGAAACCAGCGATGCCGTGACGGTTCTGGATGCCGTCGAGCTGGGCCGCACGCCGTGGCTGTCGGCACTCGAGCCGTGGAGTACCAACGATGACGCAATCGTTCGCCAGGCGTTGCAGGATGTGGACATGCTGCACATGCAGAAACGTGCCTGGCACACCCTGTCCGGTGGCGAGCGGCAGCGCGTACACATCGCCAGGGCGCTGGCGCAACGACCCAGGATCCTTCTGCTGGACGAGCCGACCAATCACCTGGATATCCAGCACCAACTGACCATCCTCGGTCTGGTCAGGGCCTTGCCGGTAACCACTGTGATAGCCCTGCACGACCTGAATCAGGCGCTGGATTGCGACCGCGTGGCGGTCATGGAGAAAGGCCGACTGGTCGCACTGGGGGCGCCGGTCGAGGTGCTGACCCCGGAACGCCTGCTGAGCACCTTCGGCGTCGTGGCGCACTGGCTGACCGACCCTTTCGACGGCGCGAAAATCCTGCGTTTGCGCTCACACTGAAGACGCGCCGATGGTCAGCCGGTCACCTGGCGCATGCTTCAACAGGTGCGCCGCGCGGCCTGTAGCACTACAATGCGCGCTTTGCCCGCCGCAGGATCCGTTGCCATGTCGTTACCCAAGCACCACCTAGAATTGCTCAGCCCTGCGCGGGATGTAACCATCGCCCGTGAAGCCATCCTGCATGGCGCCGATGCGGTGTACATCGGCGGGCCGAGCTTTGGTGCGCGACACAACGCCTGCAACGAGGTCAGCGACATTGCCGAGCTGGTCAAATTCGCTCATCGCTATCACGCGCGGATCTTCACCACGATCAACACCATCCTGCATGACGACGAACTGGAACCAGCCCGCAAGCTGATTCACCAGCTCTACGACGCAGGCGTGGACGCATTGATCGTGCAGGACCTCGGGGTGATGGAGCTGGATATTCCGCCCATCGAGCTGCATGCCAGCACCCAGACCGACATCCGCACCCTGGGCCGGGCGAAGTTCCTCGATCAGGCCGGTTTCTCGCAACTGGTGCTGGCCCGCGAGCTGAACCTGCAGGAAATTCGTGATATCGCCCGAGAAACCGATGCCGCTATCGAGTTTTTCATTCATGGCGCGCTGTGCGTGGCGTTCTCCGGGCAGTGCAATATTTCCCACGCGCAAAACGGCCGCAGTGCCAACCGCGGCGACTGCTCGCAGGCTTGCCGCCTGCCCTACACGCTCAAGGATGATCAGGGTCGCGTCGTTGCCTTCGAAAAGCATCTGTTGTCGATGAAAGACAACAACCAGAGCGCCAACCTGCGCGATTTGGTGGACGCAGGCGTGCGCTCGTTCAAGATTGAAGGTCGCTACAAGGACGCAGGCTACGTCAAAAATATCACCGCCTATTACCGCCAGCGTCTGGACGAGATTCTCGAAGACCGTCCGGACCTGGCACGCGCTTCCAGCGGCCGTACCGCGCACTTCTTCGTGCCCGACCCGGAGAAGACCTTTCACCGCGGCAGCACCGATTATTTCGTCAGTGACCGCAAGATCGACATCGGTGCGTTCGATACGCCGACGTTTACCGGTCTGGCAGTCGGCACCGTCGAAAAACTCGGCAAGCGTGACCTGATCGCCGTGACCCATGAGCCGCTGTCCAACGGTGACGGTCTCAACGTGCAGATAAAGCGTGAAGTGGTGGGCTTCCGTGCCAATATCGCCGAGCTCAAGGGCGAGTTCGAAGAAGACGGCCAGAAGCGCTGGCGCTACCGTGTAGAACCCAACGAGATGCCTGCGGCCCTGTCCCGTGTGCGCCCCAACCATCCGTTGAATCGCAACCTGGACCACAACTGGCAGCAAGCGCTGCTCAAGACCTCGGCCGAGCGCCGCATCGGCATTCAGTGGCAGGTCACCCTTCGTGAAGACCACCTGCGCCTGGAAGCCATCAGTGAAGAAGCTGTGAGCGTCGCGGTAAACCTTGACGGTCCGTTCGGCGCAGCCAACAAGCCCGAGCAGGCGCTGGATCAACTGCGTGACCTGCTCACTCAACTGGGCACCACGATCTACCATGCCCAGGATGTCAAAATTGACGCGCCGCAGGCGTTCTTCGTGCCCAATTCGCAGCTCAAGACCCTGCGCCGCGACGCCATCGAGGCGCTGACCGAAGCGCGCATCAAGGCGCATCCGCGCGGTGGTCGCAAGGCTGAGACTACCCCGCCGCCGGTGTACCCGGAGTCGCATTTGTCGTTTCTGGCCAACGTCTACAACCAGAAGGCTCGCGACTTCTATCATCGCCACGGCGTACAGCTGATCGACGCGGCCTACGAGGCCCACGAAGAGACCGGCGAAGTGCCCGTGATGATCACCAAGCATTGCCTGCGCTTCTCGTTCAACCTGTGCCCGAAACAGGCCAAAGGTGTGACGGGCGTGCGCACCAAGGTCGCGCCGATGCAACTGGTGCACGGTGATGAAGTGTTTACCCTCAAGTTCGATTGCAAACCTTGCGAAATGCACGTGATCGGCAAAATGAAAGGTCACATTCTCGACCTGCCGCTACCCGGCAGCGCTGCGGCTAAATCAGTGGTCGGCCACATTACCCCGGAAGACCTGCTCAAGACTGCGCGTCAGCGTTCTCCGCACTGATCGGTACAAGGGGGTTGGCGCCCTGCCAGCCCCCTTTCGTCTTCTGACAAAGCCCTCTTAAAGAACGCGCTCCATGTGGGTCGTGTTCCACACCGGATCGCTCTCCACATCGGTCACGGCAAAGCCCTGTTTCTCCCAGAAACGGATCGCGCCGGGCAGAAACGGATGAGTATGCAGGTACAAAACCTCTATGCCACCTGCCTCGGCATGGGCCCAGAGAGCCTGACATAAACGGCTGGCCAAGCCGTCGCCGCGAAACTCCGGCGTGACGAACAGGCGCACGATCTCAACGGTTCTGCGCCCGCGATAATCGAGCTGCGGGAAACGATGATCGAACGGCAGGTAGCCCACAGCCGCGATGATCTGCCCTTCACTGCGGGCGATCAGAAACTTGCCGTCCTCCCCGTCCAGATACACCTGCTCGAAACCGGCCAGATCGGGCGGAACGGTGACGGTGTCGAGCAAGGGAAAGATTCCGGCACGCGCACGCATGACGAAATCGACGGTGTGCGGGATCTCGGAGGGGTGTACCTCAGTAATAGTGATGTTCATGAGCACGGACTTATTGGGGGAATTGCAGGGTGATACAAATGTTACGCCAGAGATGGGCTTTTGGACGCCCGGCTTAACTATAGAGCAGGCGGCGCGGCGCAGAATTGTGACGCGGAGCGTCACGACAGGCATTCCCACCCGGTGCGTGAGGAAAGATATGTGCCTGGAGCGACTGGGGCGCCCAGAGGCAAAAACGCCGATTATCGTGAGCGGGCAATGCGGCGCACAGCTTTACAGCGCAAACCCTTCGATACGCACCAATGCAAGGCAGGAAAAATCATGCGCCAGACACCTCGTAAACGCTGCACGGCCTTGCGGGCATTGCCAATGCGCGTCTGAACCGCTGCAATCGCAAGCTGGCACAGCCCCTGCATGATGTTGGATAACCCCACCATGAATGTGGTCGGGCCGCCCCGGTTGATCGACGTTGATCGCCAGTCTCGCAGAGACCAGAGGGCCACATGGGTGCATCCGGCAACGTGGCTTGATGGCATCCCCGAACACCCAATAAGAGAACAGGCAAAGGTGCCTGGAACCGAAAGGTTCCGGGCGCTTTTTTTTTGCTTCAAAAAACCTGATTGGCCTCGGCCGGGACTTGCTATGAACACCACAGTCTTCCCCATGAACGATGTAAAAACCCTGATCGTCGTCGGTAATGGCATGGTCGGGCACCATTGCGTCGAGCAGTTGATCGCAGGCGGCGCACTGGAGCGTTATCGCATCCATGTATTTGGCGAAGAAGCACAGCGTGCCTACGACCGCGTGCATTTGTCCGAATACTTTACCGGCCGCGATGCCGAGTCGCTGGCCATGAGTGAAATGTCTGTCTACGAACAACCTGGCCTGACGCTGCACCTGGGCGTACCGGTGCTGGAGATTGATCGTGATCGTCATGAAATCATCACCGCCGAAGGCTGCTTCAGCTACGACAAGCTGATCCTGGCCACAGGCTCCTTCCCGTTCGTACCGCCGATCGAGGGCGCACAGGGCAACTCGCAGCTGGTCTATCGCACGCTTGAGGACCTGGACACCATTCGCTACGCCGCCTCGAAAGCTCGCCGTGGCGTGGTAGTCGGCGGTGGTCTGCTCGGGCTTGAAGCGGCCAATGCACTGAAATCGCTTGGCCTGGAAGCCCATGTTGTCGAGTTCGCCCCGCGCTTGATGCCGGTGCAACTGGACGAGCACGGCGGGGCCGCCTTGAAAGCGCGTATCGAAGCGCTGGGCGTCGGCGTACACCTGTCGCGCGCCACACAATCGATCAGCGACGGCAAGCAATACCGCTATCGCATGAACTTCGCCAACGACGAATTTCTGGAAACCGATCTGATCGTGTTCTCTGCCGGTATCCGCCCACAGGACGCTCTGGCTCGCCAGTGTGAACTGGAACTCGGCCCGCGTGGCGGTATTGCAATCGACGAGCACTGTCGCACCAGTGACGCCGATATCTATGCAATCGGCGAGTGCGCGGCCTGGAACGGCAGCGTATTCGGCCTGGTAGCACCCGGTTATCAGATGGCCCGTGGCGTAGCTGCACAGTTGTGCGAAAAGGACACTGAGCCGTTCTTCGGTGCAGACATGTCCACCAAGCTCAAGCTGCTGGGCGTGGATGTCGGCTCCATTGGTGACGCGCACGGTGCGCTGGCCGGGGCTGTCAGTTATCGTTTCATTGACGAAGCCACCGCCAGCTACCGTCGCTTGGTGGTGTCGGCCGATGGCAAACAGGTACTCGGCGCTGTGCTGGTCGGCGACAACAGTTACTACGACACCCTGCTGCAATATGCGCAGAACGGCATCCCGCTGCCCGCCGATCCGTCGAGCCTGATTCTGCCGCGTGGCGAAGGCGCGCCGACGCTGGGTGCCGATGCCCTGCCCGCCACCGCGACCATCTGTTCCTGCCATAACGTCAGCAAGGGCTCTATCTGTTCGGCAATCGACAACGGCTGCACCGACCTCGCCGGGATCAAGGCCTGCACCAAAGCGGCCACCGGCTGTGGCGGCTGCACCGCGCTGCTCAAGCAGGTGTTCGAGCATGAGTTGATGGCGCGCGGTGTGGCGGTCGACAAAAGCCTCTGCGAGCACTTCGCCTACACCCGCCAGGAGTTGTACTCGATGGTCCGCGTCGAAGGTATCGAGACCTTTGACGAGCTGCTGACTCGCCATGGCAAAGGCGCGCATGGCTGCGACATCTGCAAGCCTGCGGTCGGCTCGATTCTCGCTTCGTGCTGGAACCGCCCCATCACCGAACCTTCGCTGGTGCCACTGCAGGACACCAACGACACCTTCATGGCCAACATGCAGAAAAACGGCACCTACTCGGTCGTACCGCGTATTCCGGGCGGCGAAATCACCCCCGACGGGCTGATCGCGATTGGTGCCGTGGCCAAGAAGTACGACTTGTACACCAAGATCACCGGCGGCCAGCGCATCGACCTGTTCGGCGCGCAACTGCATGAACTGCCGGACATCTGGAGTGAGTTGATTGAGGCGGGTTTCGAGACCGGGCATGCCTACGGCAAATCGACCCGGACGGTTAAGTCCTGCGTCGGCAGTACCTGGTGCCGCTATGGCGTGCAGGACAGCGTCGCCATGGCACTGCGCATCGAGGACCGTTACAAGGGGCTGCGCTCACCGCACAAACTCAAGTTCGCCGTATCCGGCTGCACCCGCGAGTGCGCCGAAGCGCAGAGCAAGGATGTGGGTGTGATTGCCACCGAGAACGGCTGGAACCTGTACCTGTGCGGCAACGGCGGCATGCGTCCGCGCCACGCCGAGCTGTTCGCCACCGACCTGGATGACGAAACCCTGATTCGCTACATCGACCGTTTCCTGATGCTCTACATCCGCACTGCCGACAAGCTGCAACGCACCTCGGTCTGGAGGGAATCGCTGGAAGGCGGCCTCGACTATCTCAAGGCGGTGATTGTCGATGACAGCCTGGGGCTGGCCGCAGAGCTGGAGTCGCAGATGCAACTGGTGGTCGACCGCTATGAATGCGAATGGGCCAATGCCCTCAAGGACCCGGAGAAGCTCAAGCGCTTCCGCACCTTCGTCAACGACGGACGTGGCGACCCGGACGTGCATTTCGTCAAGGAGCGCGCCCAGCGTCGTCCGGCAAAACCCGAAGAGCTGGCCCTTATCCCGCTGTTCAAGGAGGTGGTGTAATGAATTCGTCCAACACCGTATTGGCGGGCGAAAACGCCCATTCTGCACTGCAACTGCACTGGCATGCCCTGTGCGGACGCAAGGATCTGGTCGCCAACTCCGGCGTGGTAGCGTGGCTGGACGGCGCGCAGGTAGCGCTGTTCTACCTGCCTGAAACCCCTGAGGGCGAACAGCTCTTTGCCATCGACAACCGCGACCCCAAGTCCGGCGCCAATGTGATCGGTCGCGGACTGATTGGCCATATCGCTGGCGAGCTGGTGATTGCCTCGCCGTTGTACAAGCAGCATTTTCGCCTGCACGACGGTAGTTGCATCGAGTACCCGGAGCAACGTCTGGAGGTCTGGCCGGTACGGCTTAACGGAGATCAGGTAGAGATTGCCGTCTAGCTGATAACAATAGGGCCAGACAACCTGATCGCTGGCCGACCAGGCTGTTGCGTGGGATGAATGACCGACTATTGCAGCTCGGACAACAGCGCTTTGTTGAAGCCCTGCGGATCTTCCATCTGCGGGGCATGCCCCTTGCCTTTGAACTCCACCAGTCTGGCACCAGGGATCATCTGCGCCACCTGCTTGCCCAATACCTTGTAATTGCCGATCTTCGCCTTGACCTCAGGCGGTGCGATGTCGCTACCGATGGCGGTGGTATCGGCGTCGCCGATCATCAACACGGTTGGCACCTGCAGCCTGGGAAACTCGTAGAACACCGGCTGGGTGAAAATCATGTCGTAGATCAGCGCCGAGTTCCAGGCAACGATCTTATGACCCGGCCCCTTGTTCAGACCGGCCAGCATGTCGACCCACTTGTCATATTCCGGCTTCCAGCGGCCATCGTAGTAGGTCTTCTGCTCGTAAGCGCGAATACCTTCGGCGGTGGTCTTCAGCTCTCGTTCATACCATTGATCGACGCTGCGGTACGGCACGCCGAGTGCTTTCCAGTCTTCCAGACCGATAGGGTTGACCATCACCAGCTTCTCGGTCTGCTTCGGGTACATCAACGCATAACGCGTGGCCAGCATGCCGCCCGTGGAGTGACCGACTACCGACACCTTGTCGATACCCAGTTTTTCCAGCAGCGCATGGGTATTCATCGACAACTGCTGGAAGCTGTACTGGTAGTGTTCCGGCTTGGTCGAGGTGCAGAAACCGATCTGATCCGGTGCGACAACGCGATAGCCCGCAGCGCTCAGCCCCTTGATGGTGTCTTCCCAGGTCGCAGCGCAAAAATTCTTGCCGTGCATCAGCACCGCGGTGCGGCCATTGGCCTTGCCGGTGGGTGCGACATCCATGTAACCCATTTCCAGCGTCTGGCCCTGAGACTGAAAACTGAATTTGTGCAGCGCGTGGGGGTAAGTGAAACCTTCCAGTTGCTGGCCATAACCGGGCGTTTCAGCCAGTGCTGCGCCTGACAGCGTCAACGACATCAACATGCCGGCAATCTTTGCAGCCCGCATAAGGGGCACCTCCTGTAGCCTGTGGATAGGGGTCGAAATCTGCAGCCGCTTCCACGTTAAACCGCAGACCAGCAAGTAGACCTTGTTTCCCACTACAGATTCGCCCCTTTCCTACCTGCAGAACCGTAAGCAGACGTTTCATCATGCCAGCCCGACGGCGGCAAAACGCTGGACGCCCCCTGCCACGCTTGCCTAGACTGAGCCGTCGGTTACAGGCCGTCGTGGTCAGCCAGGTCTGATGCCAAGGAACAGCAATGAATCGAAATGAACTGCGCAAGGCCGACATCAACCTGATGGTGGTCTTCGAGACATTAATGCAGGAGCGTAACGTCACCCGGGCAGCCGAAAAGCTGTTTCTCGGCCAACCCACGATAAGCGCCGCACTGAATCGCCTGCGCAACCTGCTCAATGACCCGTTGTTCATCCGCGTCGGGCATCGTATGGAGCCGACCGCGCGCGCCCATGAGATTCTCAAGCACCTGACGCCAGCGCTGGATGCCATGTCTACCGCGCTGAGCCTGACCACCGATTTCGATCCCTCGGTCAGCAAGATGACTTTTCGCATCGGCCTGACCGACGACGTCGAATTCGGCCTGTTTCCCGCCATGCTCAAGGCCATCCGCGAGGAGGCGCCTGGCGTGGTGATCGTGGTCAAGCACGTCGACTATCTGAATATCTCCGAAGTGCTGATGTCCGGAGACATCACCGTCGGCGTCTGCCTGACCCGTGAGCTGCCGGCCAATGCCAAACGCAAGACGCTGCGCAACGTGCAGCCACGACTGGTGCGCGCCGACAAACCACGCGGCCCGATGAGCATCGACGAATATTGTTCACGACCTCATGTGGTGGTGTCGCACGTGGCCAGCATCAGCAGCTTTGCCGATGAGTGGCTGACCGCACTGGGTCGCAAGCGTCAGGTCGTGTTGTCAGTGCCGCAGTTCGCCACCCTGCCCGCACTGATGGCTGGCACCGACATGATTTCGGGCCTGTCCGACTACGCGGCCAAGGCCATGAGCGCATTGGGTTTGCTGTATGACGAGCCGTTGCCCTTCCCCACGCCGGGGCTGGACCTGTCGATGACATGGCTGAGTGTGATGGACAGCGACCCTGCCGAGCGTTGGCTGCGCAGCAGGATCGAGGAGTTCATGGGCGAGCGCCAGGAAGCGCCCGCCCTGGCCGGCTGATCAGCCGAAACGACCGGTAATGTAGTCTTCGGTCTGGGTCTTGGAGGGCTTGGTGAAGATGGTGTCGGTGTCGCCGTGCTCGATCAGTTCACCCATGAACATGAAGGCGGTGTAGTCGGAGCAACGCGCCGCCTGCTGCATGTTGTGGGTCACGATGATCACGGTGAACTGCTCCTTGAGTTCAGTGATCAGCTGTTCGATACGCCCGGTCGAAATCGGGTCAAGTGCCGAGGTGGGCTCATCGAGCAGCAACACCTGAGGGCGCAGCGCGATGGTGCGGGCGATGCACAGACGCTGCTGCTGACCACCGGACAGACCGGTTGCGCTCTGCTTGAGCTTGTCCTTGACCTCATCCCACAACGCCGCACCACGCAGTGCCTGCTCGACGCGATCTTCTATTTCCCGACGCGACAGCTTTTCGTGGTGCTTGATGGCATAGGAAATGTTGTCGTAGATCGACATCGGGAACGGCACCGGCTTCTGGAACACCATGCCCACATGACTGCGCAGGCGGTTCATCGAGTAGCCAGGCGCCAGGATGTTTTCGCCATTGAGCAGCACTTCGCCGCGCGCTTCCTGTTTCGGGTACATCGCGTAGATACGGTTGAAAACGCGCAGCAGGGTCGATTTACCGCAACCCGACGGGCCGATGATCGCAGTGATGCGCTTCTCGGGGATGGTCATGTCGATGGACTTCAACGACTTCTGGTTGTTGTAGAAAAACTCCAGACCGCGCACTTGGATCTTGGTCTTTTCGTTGGCCAGGGAAAGGTTGTTCATCAGGACGACCTATTGCGCAGAAGAATTAAGCGAGACAGCAGACTCAGTATCAGTACGAACAACGTCATGACCAGCGCACCGGCCCATGCCAGAGAGTGCCAGTCATCGAACGGGCTCATGGCGTACTGAAAAACCACCACTGGAACACTGGCGATTGGTTTGAGCAGATCGCTGCTCCAGAACTGGTTGCCGAAAGCGGTGAACAGCAGCGGCGCGGTTTCGCCGGTGATACGTGCCAATGCCAGCAATACGCCGGTAACCACACCCGCCTTGGCAGCGCGCAAGACGATTTGCAGAGTCAGCTTCCATTGCGGCACACCCAGCGCCAGTGCGGCTTCACGCATGGTCGAGGGTTGCAGTTGCATCATTTCGTCAGTGGTACGCACCACCACCGGGATCACCAGCAATGCCAGAGCCAGCGCACCGGCAATCGCCGAAAAGCCCACTTGGTGGCCTGTCACTGCGTTGAGCGGCAGTACCACAACGGTGTAAACGAACAGGCCGAGCACGATGGAAGGTGCCGACAGCAGGATGTCGTTAATAAAGCGTACTGCGTTACCCAGCTTGGTGTAGCGAGCAAACTCGGCCAGCCAGATACCGGCCATCAAGCCGATTGGTGTACCGATCAACAGGCCTATGCCGGACATCAGCACGCTGCCGTTGAACGCGTTGGCCAGGCCACCCTCGGTGCCAGGTGGCGGGGTCATGCCGGTGAACAACTGCAGGTTGAGCGCGTCGATACCCTTGATGATGGTGGTCAGCAGAATCCACACCAGCCACAGCAGGCCGAAGGCAGTGGCACCACAGCTAAGCACCATCGCAATCTTGTTCTTGATGCTGCGAACCCGATACAGGCTCTCGCTGCCTGTCACATCCTTACTCATAACCCCTCCTTACGCGAAAGGCGCGACAGCATCAGACGTGCAAGGGCCAGCACGATGAAGGTGACCACAAACAACAGGAAGCCAAGGGCGATCAGTGCCGAACGGTGCAAGTCGGTATAGGCCTCGTTGAACTCGTTGGCGATCACCGAAGCAATGGAACTGCTTGGCATCATCAGCGATGCAGAGAACTGATGGGCGTTGCCCAGTACAAAGGTGACCGCCATTGTTTCACCCAGCGCGCGTCCCAAGCCGAGGAACACACCGCCGACCACTGCCGAACGGGTGTAAGGCAGCACGATGTCCCAGACCACTTCCCAGGTCGTGCCGCCCAGTGCGTAGGCCGACTCTTTGAGGGCCACGGGCACGGTACGGAAGACTTCCTGCATAACCGAGGTAATGAACGGCGTGATCATGATCGCCAGCACGATACCGGCGGACAGCATGCCGATACCCAGCGGCGGGCCTTGAAACATCGGACCGATCAGCGGCAGTGCGCCGAGGTTTTCGGTGATCCAGGGTGACAGGTGTTCAGCCATGAACGGGCCAAAGACAAACAGCCCCCACATGCCGTAGATGATCGACGGGATACCTGCCAGCAGCTCGATGGCCGAGGCAATCGGCATGCGCAGCCAAGGCGGAGCTACTTCGGTCAGAAAGATTGCAATGCCGAAACTCACCGGGACGGCGATCAGCAAAGCCAGAAAAGAGGTAACCAGGGTGCCGTAGATCGGAACCAGCGCGCCGAACTGGCCGGCGTTCACGTCCCACTCGGTGCTGGTCAGAAAGCCAAACCCGAAAGTCTGGAATGCCAGACTGCCGCCCCACAGGGTCGACAAGGCAATACAACCCAGCAAAGCAAGCACCAGCATTGCTGCGGCCTGCAATGAACGCTTGAACCACAGGTCATGACGATGATCCCGTTTGGCGCGCTTCTCGCCCTCGGACTCACCAGCGGAGACGTTAGCGGACAGGTATTGGGGGTTTTCAGTCATGTTGAGGCCACTCGCAAGGAAAAGCCCCTGTCACCGAGCCTATATCGCGGCTGATGACAGGGGTGGTACGGGTTGAATCACTTACTTGGTGAATTCCGTTTTCCAGTAGCTTTCCACGCGTTCAACCAGCGATTTCGGCAATGCTACGTATTCCAGCTTCTCGGCCTGTTTCTGGCCGTTTTCCAGGGACCATTTGAAGAAGTCGAAAGCGGCTGCGCTTTTCTCTTCGTTCTTGGCTTTCTTGTACATGATGATCCAGGTGGTCGCGGTGATCGGCCATGCAGCCTCACCCGGCGCGTTGGTCATGATCAGGTTGAAGTCTTTGGCGCTCGCCCAGTCGGCAGTGTCAGCAGCGGCAGCAAAAGCCTTGGCGTCTGGCTTGATGAATTTGCCGGCAGCGTTTTTCAACTGGGTGTAAGACAACTTGTTGGTCGTCGCGTAGGAGTACTCAACGTAACCGATCGAACCCTTGATCTGTTTCACGTAGGCAGAAACACCTTCGTTACCCTTGCCGCCCACACCGGCTGGCCACTGCACGGTCGAACCGAACTTCAGCTTCTCGTTCCACTCCGGGCTGACTTTGCTCAAGTAGTTGGTGAAGTTGTAAGTGGTACCCGAACCGTCCGAGCGGTGAACAACGGTGATCGCAGTATCAGGCAGCTTCACGCCCGAGTTCAGGGCAGTGATTGCCGGGTCGTTCCACTTCTTGATGTCGCCCATGAAGATCTTGGCGATAGTTGGGCCGTCCAGCTTCAGCTCGCCACTTTCAACGCCTTCGACGTTGACGATCGGCACGATACCGCCGATGACGCTTGGGAACTGACCCAGGCCGCCAGCCTGCAGGTCCTCAGCGGACATAGGGGCGTCGGATGCACCGAAGTCAACAGTCGCTGCCTTGATCTGGGCAATACCGCCGCCCGAACCGATGGACTGATAGTTGATACGGTTATCCTTGGTTTTGCTGTAGTCCTGGGACCACGCTGAAATAACCGGGTAGACGAAACTCGAACCAGCACCTGTGACATCAGTCGCATGGGCCACACCGCTGAGGCACAGCGAAGCGATCAGAAGCGACAAGCGTTTTTTAGTCAGCAGTATCACGGTAATACCTCAGTCCAGGAGATTGTGTGGTGGCCCAGTTAAAGAGGCCCGAGGCGGATTTAAAACCTGAAATGTTGCTGTTTCATGACAATCCAACGAATCGTGTCGGTGAGGGAGCTTTTTTGTAGGCGATTTCCTACGCTGCCGACGCTGAAAAACCCTGTAGAGCCCAATGTTTACGGCGAAATCATGCCCCACAGCGCAAAATAGCTTTTTGCCACCCTTAGATAGATAGCCAAACGCCATCTGCGTTATAAAAATGTAAGAAAGTATGATTTTAAGAATCGTTGGGGATGACCAGACGGTCACGTTATAGCTAAATCAACTTAAAAATGTTCCATCAGCGCTCATCACATCTATGCAAATCAGCGAATGCAAAAGGTTTGAAACCGCCGACGCAAGGAGTCGGCATTGGTGGGAGCGTGTCGCACGAAGCTACCGTTCGTCGGGTTCAACGGCACCTATGGCCACTGGCCAATGACCAATATACGTACGTTAAAGAACTACTTTAAAACAACGGAGTAAGCATCATGATCAAGACCAAACTGACTGCCCTCACCCTGGCAGGCCTGATGGCCGTCGCTTCAGGTGCAGCCTTTGCCGAATCGACCACCAGCTCTGAAACGCCAATCAACAAGAATGCGACCAAGCTGCCGGGCACTAACACCCAGCCGATGGACAGCACCTCTTCCGAAACTCCTGGCGCGCAAACAGACAGCAAAAAAGCGGCTGCCGAAAAGTCGATGAATCATGACAAGGGCGCACATGGCACGCACGACAAGAGCAACGTTACTGAAAAAACCAAGACTCAGTAATTATGCTTCTGGCGCGGGCAGGACAACATGTTTTGCTCGCGGGTCAGTGGCAGATCCCGTAACACCGTTCTACCCCATTGCACTCACGGAGGTTGCAGCATGATCAGGAATAGATTGGGGGCATTAGGCCTTGCAGCACTGCTGGCGCTCTCGTGCGCAAGCGCATTCGCAGGCTCTACAGGCCCAACGAACCCGGTAGGCGACGGTCCGAAAGTACCCGGCACCGGAGCGGAAAAGAACGTGGACGGAACCAGTCCCGGCGCGCCAGGCACAAGCCCCGGCACCAAAGGCATGGACCCGCTGCCCGGAAAGAATGGCAGTGCGGATGACAAGCCTCATGACTCGAAACAACCGCATGACGCCAATCACCAAGACAGTCAGGATGAACGCAAAGCGCCTTGATGGCAGGCCAGCTCTTCAATGACGTCGGCAGCATGTTCAGTTGCCCACTGCACATAACACACCTCCACCGGCATACCATGCTCGGCGCAGAAATCCAGCCAGCGCAGTTGGTTGTCCTGGAGACGATCCCCTGGTCCCTTGACCTCTATCATTCGATAACGCCGCTGCTCCGGGAAGAACTGGATCAAGTCCGGCATTCCGGTCCGGTTGGCTTTTACATCCTGCAACAGACGACGAAACCAGTGACGCAGGTGCTCAGCGGGCAGGCAATACAGTGCCTGCTCCAATAGCTGCGGCGTCAATGCAGCCCAGAATACGAAGGGTGATTGCAGGCCGAATTTGCTTTGAAAATGCTCGCGAATGGTCGTCAGATATTCACCTGACTCCAGTTGCATCAGGCAGGCATCGAACAATGCCACCCTGTTTTGATAGAAATCCGGGCTGTACAGGTCGCTGGGCGCACTGTGAAACGGGTGAAAGAATGCGCCCGGCAAGGGCGCGAAAATGGCCTTCCAGCACAGCAGACCAAACAGGGAATTGACCAGCGCATTCTCGACGTAATGCACTTCCCCGCCCTGCTCTTGTTCAAGGTGCTGGCGTATCAGGCGCTCGACACTTATTCCCGATACTGGCGTGATCTGAACGTCCAGCCGCGCAATGGCCTGCACGGTGCGCTTGCGCGCGCCCGTCAGGCCGAGCTTGCGTTGCAGTCGCGGCAAGACGCGTGACAGGTGCTGGACCTCGGCATCACTTTCCGGAGCGAGACGGGCCTGTTCCGCCAGCGTCAGCGCCGCGGTGTACTCGGCGTTGCGCTCCAGCACGCGGATTTGCCTTGAACGCGCACCGGGATAGCTGGACTGACGGTACACCGCCATCGCCAGAGGCCAGTCCTGCAGGCGCTCAGCCTGTTGCACGATGCGAAACAGCAGTTTGGCGCGGCGCATATGCAACCACGCATTGCCGCACTGGACCGCGATGACCTGTTCGGCCAGCGCATGCAGATCGATACAGGTTTCCAACGCTTCTCGACAGGCATGCAATTGCAGGCACACATCGATGTCGGCGCGCTGATTGATGACGCGCGACTGCACCGAAAATTCGACCTTTTCGTAGCGGTAGATACCCAGATCAGCCAGCACGAACTCCGACCACTCCTGATACAGATTGCCGAAGTACAACAATCGCAGGCGGTCACAGAGCGGCATGATATTCAGGCCGAACACGGCGTCAGACAACGTCGGGTGCCATTGCTCAAGTGCCTGTGGCGCTTCATACAACGGCTGCAAGCGCTCCAGCCATGCCTGCTTGCGCTCTGGCCCCTTGACTGCATGGGCTTTGAAGCACTGGGTCAGCTCGTCGCGGCGCAGCAACTGGAACAGTTCGCTCAAACCCAGTGGCGGGCTGGTGACGACCCAGCCGCGATCCAGCAGCGGCTGCACTGCCTCACGAGGGTCGCCGATTTCGACGTAACTCAGTTTGCTGGCCCGAAACAATACGCCCTTGCGCATCACCATGCGTACCAGCAGACCCTGGGCACGCACGGGCGCCTCGGCAAACTCGCTGATGAAACGGCGCTCGGCTGCGTCGAGCAGGTCGTCGTAGCGCAGGGCAATCCAGGCAAGGACCTGCCGGAAGTTTTCCAGGTAATAGAACGGATTGTCGAGAGGAGCAGTATTCAAGGCCAGCGTTCACATGAAAATGATCAGACTGGACAAGAATGCTGGTTATCCGTACAGGTTCCAGCTCAAATACCTGCTGAGCGCCGGTCGGCCGATCAATGGCACGTATCGCGGCCAGACAGTCGGCCTTAGAATCAGTGGGATAACCTCTGTAGCCAAGAGTCGGATATGCAAACGCCACTGGTTTATCTCGCAGGCTTCGACGTGTTCCGGCCAGACGCCGTCGAGTACGGACGCTACCTCAAGGCGTTATGCTCGGCACACGGGCTTGAAGGTTTGTACCCCTTCGACAATGAAGTGACCCTCGGGCGCACGCCGCATGAAACTGCGCAGCAGATTTACTCGATGAATATCGCGATGATTCATCGCTGCTCTGCCGTACTGGTCAACCTGAATGTGTTTCGCGGTCTGGAGCCGGATTCGGGCAGCGCATTTGAAGTCGGTATGGCGGTGGCATTGAACAAGCCCGTTTGGGCGTACTTCGAGCCAGTGACCTCGTTGCGCGAACTGGTTTCTCATGATGAACACGGGTTTGATCGCGACGGCTTTATGGTTGAGGACTTCGACTTGCCCCGCAACCTGATGCTCGCCTGTAGCTGGGCGGGTACCAGCTCTACCGTGGAGCTGGGTGCCGAGGCACTGGCAAGGTACCTGAATGGCTTAAAGGTCATGCCCGGCGAGTAGCTGAACGCACGCGCTCACCCCCAACCCAGAAAGTCCCCGCCGTTGTCACGCAGCATCTGCAACATGCCCTCTGCCGCTGGCGACAGGTAGCCGCCCTTGCGCAGGGTAACGCCGATTGTGCGCTTGAGCGTGGTCTGTTCCAAGGGCACTTCACGTAGGTGTTGCATGGTCTTGCCAAACTCCAGCGACTCGCGGGCGATGAAGCTCAGCAGGTTGCTTTGAGCAATCAAGCCTGGCAACAGGGAGATCGAGTTCGCCTCGATCTGAACTGTCGGCAGCGGCAGGCCGTTGGCAGCAAAGGTTGCGTCCAGCCACTTGCGTGATGAAACGCTGACTGGCGGAAGTACCCAGCGATACGCGCAGAGGTCACTCATCTTCAATGAGGTCTTGAAGATCGGGTGGTGTTTACTGGCGACCACCACGGCTTCGTCCCTGAGTATGGCGAAGCTGGTGACGTCTTCGCTGTCGGGTGCCAGTGCGCAGATGATCATGTCCAGCTGCCCTGAACGCAGCGACTCACGCAACAGGTCATCCTGGCCTATCACCAGCTTGAAAGTGACATCCGGCGTACGCTGTAACAGGGCCGAGGTCAGTTTCGGCATCAGGTATTCCGCCATCGTCGCGGCGCAGCCGACGCGAATGTTGCCCACCATGCCACTGGCGAAATCCCTTACTTCCCGCTGGGTCTGGGCAATGCTCTGCTGCAGTTCCTTGCCGCGTGCCTGCAACAGCTCACCCACCGGGGTCAGTTTGATGCGTCGACCGTCACGCTGAAACAGCCGCGTTCCGAATGATTCCTCCAGCCGCTGAATGCTTTTTGTCAGCGCAGGCTGACTGCGATTGAGCTTTTCCGCGGCTCGCCCGAGGTGGCCCAGTTCGGCAATGGTTTCAAAATAAGTGAGATCGCGCAGGTCCATATCTATCAACCAAAGTTATCAATTCATGATTATTAGAAAATAGACTTGATCGGTTGCCAAGTCGATACTGTTTGCATGTGATCCACCCGATTCAAGGAGAACGTCCTTGTCACACGCTTCACGCTTTTCACTTTCCACCCTTGCCCCGCTCACTCAATGGGCGGGCCTGATCCTGATGGCCGGTGCTGCCGGTCAACTGCTCAAACTGTTCAATATGCCTGCTGCGATGTTCCTCGGCCCCATGCTGGTTGCTATCGGCTTTGGCGTGTCGGGCGCCACCATCCGCATGCCCAAGCGGGCGTTTCAACTCGGCCAGGGCACCGTTGGTGTGCTGATTGCGCATGCCATGTCAGTCAGCGTATTGCTCACGGCGCTACAGTCCTGGCACGTCATGCTGCTGGCCACGATCCTGACTGTGGTGCTGAGCGCGGCGGTGGGTCTGGTACTGGTGCGCTTTGGCGGAATCCCGAGTAACACTGCCGCCTGGGGCACGTCGCCCGGCGCGGCTTCGGCGATGGTCGCCATGTCCGAGGATTACGGCGCAGACTCGCGAGTCGTTGCCACCATGCAATATGTGCGCGTGGTCTGCGTGGTCACCATCGGCGCGCTGGTCAGCCATTTCATCGGCGCACCGGATTCCGGGGCTGACCTGCACAGCACCGCAGCCGCCTTGCATAGCCTGAACCTGATCGACCTCGCCCTGAGTCTGGCAGTGATCGTAACGGGCGTGGCACTGGGCTCGCGCCTGCCAGCGGGTGCCTTGCTGGTGCCGTTGATGCTGGGCGGCGCGCTGCAACTGAGCGGCGTCATGCAGATCAGCATTCCTGACTGGCTGCTGCCAATTGGCTATGGTGCTATCGGCTGTTATGTAGGGCTGCGTTTCGACCGGCCGACAGTGCAATACGTGTGGCGACGGCTGCCGATGATGATTCTGGCCTCACTGCTGCTGATCGTTCTGTGCGCCCTGTCGGCCTGGCTGATTGCAGTGATGATGGGCAAGGATTACCTCTCGGTGTACCTGGCAACCAGCCCGGGCGGCCTGGACACCATGGCCATTATTGCCATCGATACTCATGCCGATGTCGGCTTCGTGCTGGCCATGCAGACCCTGCGCCTGTTCGGCGTGATCCTGACCGGCAGTTTCCTGGCCCGGCAGATTATCCGCCTGAGCGACAAACGCATCCCTGCGCTCTGATTGCCGATGCCAGGCTCAGCCGTTCACTCATGCCCCGCCAGAGCACTGGCCAGGCTGGGTGCCAGCGGCAACACCGGCAACAGCGTGGCCTGATAGGCGTGATAAAGGTCCGGCTTGCCCGGCCAGATATCAGCACTTGGTTCGTTGCGCTGGTTCAGCTCATGGCGCCAGCTGCCATGCTCATGATCGATGAACAGGGTCTCGTTGAATTCCCAGAAACGGCGATACCAATCTTCGTACTGTTGCTCGCCGGTACGTTGCAGCAACGCTGCAGCAGCAGCGGCCGCTTCGCAGTGGGTCCAGTGCAGGCGATGACGGACCACTGGCTGGTTCTGCCAGTCAAGGGTGTAGACGATACCCGGCGCACCGTCGACATCCCAGCCGTAGCGGCAGGCATTGGCAAACAGCTGGCGGGCGTCATCCAGTAACCATTCCGGATTTGAACGCCCGGCGTGGCGACGCGCGGCCTCCAGATGCAGCACCAGCCGTGCCCACTCGAAGGCATGCCCCGGCGTGGTGCCGAACGGCCGGAAGCCATCAGCCGGGTTTTCGCGGTTGTAATCGGGCAGCGGTTGCCAGTTTTGTGTGAAGTGCTCGATGACCTGAAAATTGTTGGCCCCGGCATGTTGATGGATCACCCGCTCGACAATGCTCAACGCCCGGTCGAGCCATTGAGCATCGCCGGTCACGTCGGCCAGCGCGAGGAAGGCTTCGGTGCTGTGCATGTTGCTGTTGGCACCGCGATAGGCCTCTTCGTTGCTCCAGTCCTGCGCAAACGACTCACGCATGGCACCTTCCTGCTCGCTCCAGAAACGGGTCTGGATGATCTGGATGGCCTCGGACAGCAATGCTTGCGCGCCAGGCCGCCCCGCCACCACGGCAGAACTGGCCGCCAGTGCGACGAAAGCGTGCAGATACGCTTGTTTGTCGGTTTTGCCGCCGTCTTCGAGCGCGGCACTGAACCAGCCATCGTGTTCGGCATCGCGCAACGGGCCACGCAATGCGGCGATGCCATGATCGACCAGTGCGGCACAGCCGGGTATGCCTTGCGCATGGGCCATGGCAAAACAGTGGGTCATACGTGCGGTATTCATGGTTTCGGCCGTGGCGCCGACCATCAGACGGCCGTAGTCATCAAGACTGCCAAAACCGTTGTCGAGTCGGGAAGCCTTGGCGAAGGTCAACAGACGGTTGCCTTCCAGTGCCAGCCATTGATGATGGGCTGGCGAGCGCAGCCAACTGCTGAAGGTGTGATTATTATTATCCATGACGCGATGCCGCCCCCTTCGATAAGGTTGTGCCCAGACTGTACCGGAGGTCATTTCGACCGAGGGCATAATGCGCGCCCGGTCGATCGTCGGCAAGCGGACACAACCTGTATCAATGTAGGGTTTTACACCTTGAAGCGTGAGACCACCTGATTCAGGTCAGCAGCAAGACGCGACAATTCATGACTCGACGCACTGATCTGGTTGGCACCCTGAGTCGACTGCATGGACAGATCGCGAATGTTGACGATGTTGCGGTCGACTTCACGCGACACTTGCGCCTGTTCTTCCGCAGCGCTGGCAATCACCAGATTACGCTCGGAAATCTGATTGATCGACGATGTGATCTCACTCAACGACTCGCCCGCGCCCTTGGCCAGCGCCAACGTCGAATCGGCCCGGTCGCGGCTGGTGTTCATCGAGTCGAGCGCCTGCGCAGAAACGCTGCGCATGGCATTGACCATCGAGTCGATTTCCAGCGTCGACTGCTGGGTGCGATGCGCCAACGCACGGACTTCATCCGCCACTACCGCGAAACCACGGCCCGACTCGCCCGCGCGCGCCGCCTCGATGGCCGCGTTGAGCGCCAGCAGGTTGGTCTGTTCGGCAATCGAGCGGATCACGTCCAGCACCTTGCCGATATCCTGAGACTGATTGGCAAGGTTCTGCACCAGTGTCGAGGTGGCCTGCACGTTGTCGGTCAGTGTCTGGATCGACTGCACCGTCTCGATCACCCGCGTCTGGCCTGCCAGTGCC
The DNA here is from genome assembly GCF_001400515.1 of Pseudomonas meliae. Lineage (NCBI taxonomy): Bacteria > Pseudomonadati > Pseudomonadota > Gammaproteobacteria > Pseudomonadales > Pseudomonadaceae > Pseudomonas > Pseudomonas meliae. The sequence goes on from NZ_LJQT01000008.1 coordinate 23,940, forward strand.
GAGGTACTGGACTGGGTGGAGGCGTCCGACGTGGAGACGGCGTTACGCGCGACTTCTTCTACCGCCGAGGTCATTTCGTTGATCGCCGTGGCGGCCTGATCGATCTCTGCATTCTGCTGGTTCAATCCGCGATAGCTGTCCTCGGTGACCGAGTTTAGCTCGGTGGCCGCCGACGCCAGCTGGGTAGCCGAGCTGCCGATGTGGCGCATGGCTTCACGCAGATTGACCTGCATCATTGCCAGCGCACGCAGCAGTCGGGTGACTTCGTCTTCGCCGTCGACCTCGATGGTATGGGTCAGGTCGCCGTTGGCAACCTGCTCGGCAGCAGTGACGGCACGTTGCAACGGCCCCACGATACTGCGGGTCAGCCAGAGCGCCAAACCGATGGTGCACAATGCGGCGATAACGACAATGACGATGTCACGCGATTTGTCGTACTGGGCTTCGGCCGACTTGCCTTCGGCATCCACCTTGGTGACATAGAAATCAGCCAGATCATTGAGCTGTTTGCCGGAGCCATCGACGATCTGCTTCATATCGACCAGCAGCAGCTTGTTCAGACCGGTGCTGTCGCCCTGCCCGGCGAGAACAAAAGAGCGATCCAGCGCGCTGCGGTATTGACCCATGGTGACCATGAACTGGTCAGTCAGGGTCTTCTCTTCAGGGGTGTCGACGAACGTCTTGAGAATGCCCAGCTTCTTGTCCAGATCACCCAGACGTACGTCCAGCTGCCCGCGATAGGTCGGAATGCTTGCAGGGTCGGTGTCCAGCGCCATGCGCAAGGAGATGGTCCGGATACGCAGCATGATTTCCCGGATATCGTTGACCACTCGCATGCTGGGCAGCCAATTGGTCTCCACTGCCACTTCGCTCTGGCGAATGGTCGACATCTGTACCAGCGCGAACCATCCAAGTAAAGCCACCAACAGGGAAATCAGGGTAAAACCCAGACCGGCACGACGAGCGATTGTGAGTGTGCGTAGATTCATGACCAGTGCTCTTTTGTATTTGGAGGGCAGTATCTGACGCCAAGTTGTCAGACAACCGAGAGCGTATCGTCCTTGTCCGACAATTCTTTAGAGGGTGTAGACAAAAT
>NZ_LJQT01000285.1:0-3912 GCF_001400515.1 Pseudomonas meliae
AGTCTTTTTCAGAGTTTCCCCAGATAACTCCCGATGGCGCGCACTGTAGGCAGCGCTTCATCAATTTTATGTGAAAACGGTGAGAGGATTGGGTTGAATGAAGCTTATTTCACCGTGAAGCAATACGCGCCCATAAACGTGCACTTACTCCGCCAACAAAGCGTCTGCGCAAGCAAGCTAGCGCAGACGCTGTCACTCTGGAAACGCTCGATCAGACCGAACGACGGCGATAGGCACGATAGCCCGGCAGCCAGAAATTACGCTCGATGGCTTCAAGCAGTGCCTCTTCGGAAGTTTCCAGTGCCAAGCCTTCAGCCTGGGCCTCTTTGGCAACAGCCAGCGCAATTTTACGACTCACCTGCTGAATTTCCTTGAGTGGCGACAACACCGCATCGCCCTGCCCCGTGACCATCGGCGAACACTCGGCCAGCGCATTGGATGCCGCCATCAGCATACGGTCGGTGATGCGCGACACCTTGCAAGCCACCACGCCGAGTCCGATGCCCGGAAAGATATAGGAGTTGTTGCACTGAGCGATGTGCACGGTGCGACCGTTGATCTCCACCGGCGCGAACGGACTGCCGGTAGCAACCAGCGCATTGCCATCCGTCCAGCGCAGGATTTCTTCCGGCGTGGCTTCTACCTTGGAAGTCGGATTGGATAGCGGCATTACCAGTGGTTTGGCGCAATGTTTGTGCAGTTCGCGAATCACTTGCTCGGTGAACAGACCACGCTGCCCGGACACGCCGATCAACACCGTGGCCCCGGCGTTCGTCACCACGTCGAGCAACTGCGGGAAGGCTTCTGCGCCAGCAGTCCAGCCAGACACATCGGCGGTCTTTTGCGCCAGGCGCTTCTGGAAATCGAGCAGGTTATCCATGCTTTCGGTCAGCAGGCCGAAGCGATCAACCATGAAGATACGTTTGCGCGCTTCGCTTTCGCTCAGGCCTTCAATTCGCATCGCTGCGATGATGTGCTCGGCGATCCCGCAGCCCGCCGAACCGGCACCGACAAACACCACTTTCTGCTGGCCAAGGGTTTCATTCTTGGCCTTGCAGGCCGCCAGCAATGTACCCACGGCAACCGACGCAGTGCCCTGAATGTCATCGTTGAAGCAGCACAGCTCATCCCGATACTTCTCAAGCAACGGCATGGCGTTGGACTGGGCAAAATCTTCGAACTGCAATAACACGTCGGGCCAGCGACGCTGCACCGCGTCGATGAACAGCGCGATAAAGTCTTCGTATTCCTTGCCTGATACCCGCTCGTGACGCCAGCCCATGTACATCGGGTCATCCAGCAGCTCACGGTTGTTGGTGCCCACATCCAGCACTATCGGCAGCGTGTAGGCAGGGCTGATTCCGCCACAGGCGGTGTACAGCGACAGTTTGCCAATCGGAATGCCCATGCCACCGATACCCTGGTCGCCCAGACCGAGAATTCGCTCGCTGTCGGTCACGACAATGATTTTGATCCGGTCTTTGGTGGCGCTGCGCAGAATGTCATCGATGCGGTCACGCTCGGGGTAGGAAATGAACAGGCCACGGTGCGTGCGGTAGATCTTGGAGAATTCCTGACACGCCTGACCCACCGTCGGGGTGTAGATAATCGGCAGCATCTCGTCCAGATGCGAGTCCAGCAGGCGGAAGAACAGGGTTTCGTTGTTGTCCTGGATCGAACGCAGGTAAATATGCTTGTCCAGATCGCTCGCGCACTGCTTGTACTGGCTGTAGACCCGGGTGACTTGCTCTTCGATAGTCTCTACGTTCTGCGGCAGGAGCCCGATCAGATTGAATTCGACCCGCTCTTGCGGGGTGAAGGCACTGCCTTTGTTCAGCAGGGGCATTTCCAGCAGTGAGGGTCCTGCATAGGAAATATACAAAGGTCGCGAAGTTTTGGTCATTTTCTCTAATCGCCTTTTTCGTCTACTCATTAATTCTTTACGTCGACCGAGGCGGGCAGCCTGGCTCGTTTCTTGTTATTTTTTCTTGTCGCCAGTTCTCTATCAGGCCATGCCGAAAACCATTCGGCGTGTAAGGTCAGGGCGAACATATTACCCGGCTAAAGGCCCATTGCGACATTTTGTCGCGCAAAGAATGGCTAAGTGACGCTACTACCGGCGCAGCCTTCCTGACCAGCGGGTGCACATAGCACGCTGGAGACCGTCATCAGAATGGATGAGAACGCCCCGACGAAAGCCGGGGCCTGAAAAGGTCAGGACACGCCTGGTTTTTCAGCGATGAGCCCGATGGTGAAGCCGTCCACCGCCGAGATCCTGCCGCGCCACAACACACCTGCGTCGCAAATCGGATTACCGTCAGTGGAATAGGTCCGGCAATCCTTCAGGTGAATGAAATGGAATGCTGGCGTGTCTTCGGAAGACTCTCCCGGCTTGAAGGACAGAATCATTTCTTTCATCGTCGCGTCAGTGCCATTGGCAAACGAACTGAACGGCGCCGAAATATCGTCGGCCAACTGCTCAAAATAGGTGTCGTGAGAAATCAGGTGCCCGGAAACCAGATTCCCGCCCACCGACAGCGTCACGCCCAGCTCCACCTTGGTGTTCGCGACAAACTTGACCAGCCATTGCAGCAACCAGTCGATCTGCTTGCCCTGCCACTTGAACTGGGCAATCACATCATCATGGCTCTGACTGGGAGAGGGTTGCGACTTTTGTACCTGATCTACGTCCGACACCTGATAGCTCCTCGCCTCACAAAACTTTGAACCCAAGGTATAGATCAGAAAGGGCTAAAGGGGAAACCGGGAGGGGTGAATAGTTTGGGAGTGGTGATGGGGCGGCATCGTCCCGACTTCGCTCAAGCGTTCGGGGTTGCTGTCGATTTCCAAAAAGTGAATAGCAACTCGGCGAAAAGCACACAAATTTGTTGCGCAATCAAAGCCTCAAGTATACTTTTCAGGATTCTGTATACACTGTTTACAATCACCACCCGTGGAGGCCAATATGGCATCGCCTGTTTTGTCATTCCGTGTCGAAGAAGGCTTGGTCGAAATGCTAGACCAGCTAGCGCTTGCCACGGACCGTGATCGTCAGTACCACCTGAAACGTGCTTTGTCTCGCTATGTCGAAGCAGAAGCCTGGCACCTGAAAGCCATTGACGAAGGCTTAGCCGACATTGATGCAGGAAAGACGATCAATCTGGAAACGGTTAAAGCCAAGTGGGTAGCACGTGCCGCAAATCGAGTTAAGTGAAAAAGTCGATAGCGATCTGGAAGCGATTCATGAGCATTACGCGGGGCTGATGGGCCACCAGAGAGCTGACGAAGCCGTAAATACCATTCTGGAATCCATTGAGCAGCTCGCGACGTTTACGGGGATGGGACGCCCTTCCCAAACCCCGGACGTGCGCGAGCTGGTACTTACCCGCTACCCCTTCGTAGTGAGCTATGTGGTTCGCACCCAGGTCGTATTCATTGTTCGTGTACTGCATGAGCGGAACGAGCGCCTGAACACTGCATAAATCCAATGAGCACGCCAAGGTTAGCCGAATAGCCAAGCTCGCCATTGCCAAGGGTTCCGACCAATTGAGCGCCCTTCAAAATGCAGTCATTGCGCTCATCGCCAGAGAGCATGCGAGGGTCTGACGGACCCGGGCAGCTACCGCAAGGGTTGCCAGATAGTCCTTGAAGGCAAAGAGTTGGCAATATCACTCGAACAAGAGGCCTGCCATGGCAGCGCTCTCTGCGAGAACTGCATCAACGAGGCAGAACAGTACTCGAACGAGTGAGCCCGTTTCCAAAGGAGGTAAACCGCTCAGCACAGCACACTTCCATTGTGTCTGGGTACTGGGCAAAAAAAGGCCTGCAGCCCTCCGTCACCAGTGCTACAAGTTGATTCCCAGCAATCCAGAAAGCCGCTCACTGAGCATTGGATTGAACCGCCCCGGGTTT
>NZ_LJQT01000459.1:0-11408 GCF_001400515.1 Pseudomonas meliae
CCGCACCGGGCCATGGATGGTCCGTTGCGGCGACCCCCGGATCAGTGCCATGACGAAGGAACGGCATTCCCACGCTGGAGCGTGAGGAACGATAATCTAACTACCGCCATCGTGCGACGCTCTGCGTCGAATGCCCTTCTGGACGCTCTGCGTCCGCGCCTAGATCCCGCTGAACCAGTTGTAGCCCTGATCCTCCCAGTACCCGCCAGGATTTTCGTTGCTGACGAAGATCTCGACGATGTGCTTGGGGTTCTTGAAGCCCAACTTGGTCGGCACTCGCACCCGCAGCGGGTAACCGTAATCCGGTGGCAGGGCGACTTCACCGAAGTCCAGCGCCAGCAATGTCTGCGGATGCAGCGCAGTAGGCATATCCAGGCTTGAATAATAGCGATCGGCGCACTTGAAGCCGACGAAACGTGCCGTGGTATCGGCACCGATGTACTCCAGAAAAGTCTTCAGCGGCACACCGCCCCATTGTCCTATCGCACTCCAACCCTCAATGCAGATCAACCGCGTGATGTCGGTGCGTTGCGGCAATTTGCGCAGTGCATCCAGCGTCCACGGCTGCTTGTCACGCACCAGCCCGGACACCGCCAGCCGATAGTCGGAAAGCTCCACCTCCGGCACGTTGTATTCGGGGTAGAACGCATTGAACGGGAACGGGTTGGTCAGCTGCGCCTTGCTGTAGGTCGGGGCCAGTTTCTGGCCGTTGAACAGCCAGGCCTGAACCCGGTCATTCCAGCGCGACATGGCCCACAGCACTTTGTCGACCTGATCGCCATCCTGCAGGTTGCAGCCGGTGAGCATCGACATCGCCCCCACTGTCAGCCCGGCGCGTAGAAACGAGCGGCGCTGGATATCGACCAGCTGGCTCTGCTGCGCAGGCTCCAGACGAATGCGCTGGGTGATGCGTTTACGAGGTTCGTTCATGGTTGCGCAGTCCCGTCTTCGTTCGGCTGGCGGTCGCCGGTAATCATGGGTAACAAGGTACTGGGCACCAGCACGACCAGCACCAGATGAACAACAACAAACGCGCCAATGGCCGTCATCGCGCCAAAATGCACCCAGCGGGCAAAATCGAACCCGCCCAGCAGGGCAACCAGGCCCTGAAACTGCACCGGTTTCCAGATAGCCAGCCCGGACACCACCACCAGCACGCCCATGATCAACACCAGCCAGTACATCAACCGTTGTACCGCGTTGTAACGGCCTTTGACGTGGGCCAGCCGAAAGTGCAGCGCATCACTCATGTCACGCTTCACTTCGGACGGGCGAACTGGCAGCAGATCGCGTTTGAAGTGGCGGCTGAATACGCCATACAGCACATACAGCACATACAGCAGGCCGTTGATCACCAACAGCCACATGACCGCGAAGTGCCAGGCAATGGAGCCGCCCAGCCAGCCGCCGAGTGTCAGGAATTTGGGAAAGGTGAATGGCATCAGTGGCGACGCGTTATAAATAGCCCAACCGCTCATGAACATGCAGACCATGCCCAAGGCATTGACCCAATGCGTCAGGCGCACCGGCCACGGGTGGATAGGGCGGGTTTTCATGCGCAGATCCCTCTAGATCAGGTGTAACCGAGGATGTCAGCAGCAGCCTGCCACTGACAGCCTCGGCTGCGATTACATCGGCGGGGTAAAACCGTCCTTGCCGACTGCGACACCACGTGCCGACTTGCCGTCGTCAGCCGGGAACACCACGACCTTGGCGCCCTTGGTCAACTGATCAACCTTGCCTGGCTCGACGTAGGGGATAGGCACATCCTGCGGCACCACCAGCTTCTTCTCGCCACCCTCGTATTTGACGGTCAGCGTGCGGCCATCGGTGCCAGCCAACGTGCCAACGGTGCCATTGGTCATGGTGCCGGTACTGCCATCAGCGTTTTCCCAGCCATAGTGACCTTCGCCGCTGCCTTTGAGGCTGGCTTCAAAAACGGTCACTTCCAGCGCTTTCAGTGTGCCGTCCGCCTGCGGGATGGCAGCCGAACCTACAAAACTGTCGCCTTTGATTTGCTTGAAGTCAGCTTCGGACACAAGACGAATACCGGTCTTGTCAGTCAGCTTGATACTTTCGTGCTGACCCGAGCGGGTGGTGAAATCGAGGGTGTCGGCGCTTACGCTGTCGACGGTCCCGCGCATGGGTTTGACCACTTTCATGTCAGCAGCCTGAGTCATGACAGCAGCGCTGAGCAACAGCAGGCCGAACGTAGTAGAGAGTGCAGTCTTCATCGGTACTTCCTTGGCAGTTGATATCTGGAACCCATCCTTGCACCGCTACCGGCACCGCAGAATGACCGGGCAATGACATTTTTGTCATTCGCCGGACACCTTGTCGGCAACTGGTTAGACTTTGGCATCGGCGCACGTGGGTGCCTGCAAAAGCGTAGCGGACAAAACGATGCATATCCTGCTGATTGAAGACGATACCAAAACCGGTGAATACCTGAAGAAGGGCCTGGGTGAATCCGGCTACAAGGTCGACTGGACCCAGCACGGTGCCGACGGCCTGCACCTGGCACTGGAAAACCGCTACGACCTGATCGTGCTGGATGTGATGCTGCCAGGCATCGATGGCTGGCAGATCATCGAAGTGCTGCGCGCCCGGCAGGACGTGCCGGTGCTATTCCTGACCGCTCGCGACCAGTTGCAGGACCGGATTCGCGGGCTGGAGCTCGGCGCTGACGATTATCTGGTCAAACCGTTTTCCTTCACTGAACTGCTGCTGCGCATCCGCACCATCCTGCGCCGGGGCGTGGTGCGCGAGGCAGACCATTTTCATCTGGCCGACCTTGAACTGGACCTGCTGCGCCGCCGCGTGACGCGTCAGCAGCAGGTCATCGTGCTGACCAACAAGGAGTTTGCCCTGCTACACCTGTTATTGCGCCGCGAAGGCGACGTGCTGTCACGGGCACAGATTGCCTCGGAAGTCTGGGACATGAATTTCGACAGTGACACCAATGTTGTGGACGTCGCCATCAAGCGCCTGCGCAGCAAGGTCGACCTGCCCTACCCGGTCAAGCTCATCCACACCGTGCGCGGTATCGGTTATGTGTGCGAGGTGCGGCCATGCGACGCCAGCCTTCCCTGACCCTGCGTTCTACCCTCGCCTTCGCGCTGGTGGCGATGCTTACGGTCAGCGGCGCGGGGCTTTATCTGTACCAGTCCATAGAAGAAACGGTCATGCAACGCAGCGACCACGCGGTACTGGCGCGGCTCGATCATTTCCGCAAGCTGTTGCGCTATGACCTGACGATAGACAACCTCAAAGGCAGCCCGCAACTGTTCGAGAACATGCTCGACAGCGAGGAAGATATTTTCATCATCGGCGAACCGGGCAAGCCACCGGTGATATCGGTCAACCCGCAACGCGCGCCACTGCCAGAGCTACCGACCGTGGCGCAGGATCAGCCTTTACGGGTCGATGACCTGCGCAGTGGCCTGAGCCTGCAAGGCGTGCCGTTGCGTGCGGCGGCAGTACAGGTGATGTCCAATGGCGTTGCAGTGCGCTTGCAGGCCGCGCACCTGATGGTCAAGGAGATGGCCATGCTCGCCAGCTTCCGGCAGAGCATTTATATCGCCGTTGCACTGGCGTTCCTGATTACCGCCGTGCTGGGTTACGTATTGCTGCGACGCGGCTTGTGCCCACTGCGCAGAATGGCCGCCCACGCTGCCGCAATAAAACGGCTCGACAGCCACGACACGCCTGTCGAGCTGCAACAATTGAGCGATGCCTTCAATGCCATGCTTGACCGTCTGGACGATGGCTATCGACGCCTGATGCAGTTCTCCGCCGATCTGGCCCACGAGATTCGTACGCCGGTCGGTTCGCTGATGGGCCACTGCCAGGTTGCCTTGCGCCAGAACCGTAGCGCCGACGAATATCAGGTCCTGCTGGCTTCCAATCTGGAAGAGCTGGAACGTATCTCAAGGCTGGTGGAAAGCATCCTGTTTCTGGCTCGAGCGGACGAAGCCCAGGCCGCGCTGGAACGCCAGCCGCTGGACCTGCACGATGAATTACAACGCGTGGCCGGTTATTTCGAAGGGCTGGCTGAAGAGCGTAATCTGCGGCTGAGCCACAGCGGACAAGGTACGTTGCTGGCCGACCCGATCCTGCTGCGCCGTGCACTGAGCAATCTGGTCGCCAACGCAATTCGCTATGCGAATGAAAACAGCGAAATACTGATTCGTGTTGCGGCAGTTGATCGTCAGTGGCGAATCGAGGTAGAAAATCAGGGCCCGGCATTACCACAAGCCACGCTCGCGCGACTGTTCGACCGCTTCTATCGGGGTGACGCCTCGCGCCATGAGCGCTCGGACTCCAACGGCCTGGGGCTGGCCATTGTTACAGCAATCATGCACCTGCATGGCGGGCGGGTCGAAGTGGCTCAACCCGCCGCCGGCAGAATCTGCTTCAGTCTGATATTTCCAGCGGTCTGAATCTTCCAGACCGTAACAATCAATTCTTTTTCTCGTGGGCAATGGCCAGCTTGTAGAAAGTGGCCGAACCGCCTTCAGTGGTGTAACCGGTATTGTCCTGGGTATAGACCCCTGCCTTGAAGTAGAACAGTTTACTGGCCCAGGCTGAATCCAGCTTGGCGTACCAGACTGCGTCGAAGGCATTGACCGTCAGGTCGCCGCTGGGCGACAGGTTGATGGTGTAGTTGAATTGCTTGTTGAGCGGCACGCCCTGCGCAATGGTAATGACCTCGATTTCCGAGTCCGGCGTACGACGAAACTTGGCGACGATATTGCCGGTCTGCAGCTTCTCCTTGTACTGGTACTCCACCTTCAGCAACGGCTCGGTGCTCTGGTAGCAGTGAATCTGACCGATCACGATTTTGCCCGTGGAAGGCACTTGATCGACCTCCAGCGTCGCGCGCAGAAAATTGTCAGCGCTTGAGTAGGCCCAGTTGAAGACCCTGCCATCGGACGTCGTCTCGCGTAATTCGGAGCGCGGGTACTTGGCGTTCTCTGTGGTGGAACCGGTCACCGGTGCCCAGAAAAACAGCGTATCCCCGGATTGAAAATAGCCATCCCGATAACCCTTAACCAACTTGGGGGTTTCGATGATGGTCGCGGGACTTCCGACAGGGACGGAAAGATTCCAGGTGGCAAGGTCGATCATGGAGTAGCTCGCAAGGTACGCATTGCGCACCAACAGAATGGCTCTGGAACGGGCGTGCTGGCCCGTTGTGGTCAACCAGACTATCGGCTCAATCGTTTATTTTTTAAACAGCAACGACAACACAATGACGCCAATAAACCGCCACAAAAAGACCAATGCCACTACTTTGATGCCAGATCACGACACAAGGCAGATTGCCATCAATTTGCTGCAGACGGCGATTCATCAAGACCCTCCTATCGGGTGCCGCGCCATTTTTTTGAATGGTGCTGCGTAGATGCGCGGGATTTTTAGGCTTATTACCGACGAACGGTAGCAATTATTTTTTGAAATAATGAACTTTCCCCGCTAAAAGCGGAGGCGAACAGCCGTTCATCGCCTCTACGCCCTCTCAAAAAACCCTTTCGGGCGTCCCTGCAACCCAAAAAGCCCCACTGGGCAGTTACGGGTTGACTGTAAGAACTTGTTACGAGATATTAGTTAGCATTCTACTAATATCCTACCTAACAATATTGTTCCTAACTAAATTGTTCACGACTCAGCCCCCGGTGATTTATGCTTGTCGACCCACTGCATCGCGCTGTCAGTAGCGGCCTGGTAGCCGCCTCTCGCCAATGGCGACGCATTTGCCAGAACACACTGGTCACCTATGAAATTTCTGAAGCATGTGCCGGGCCACTGCTGGCCATTGCGCGCCTGGGTGACGGCGTGCATCAGGTAAAAGTCGCGCAGGCGGCCGGCATGGAAAGCCCGACACTGGTGCGCCTGCTCGACCAGCTGTGCAAGGCCGGCATCGTCTGCCGCAGCGAAGACCCCAATGATCGCCGCGCCAAGGCCCTCAGCCTTACGGACAAGGGTCGTGCGTTGGCAGGCTCGATAGAACAGGAGCTGACGCGTCTGCGGGCGGATGTGCTTCAGGGCCTTCAACCTGCCGATCTCGAAGCCACCTTGCGGGTATTTCAGGCCTTCGCCGAGGCTGCACAAGGTGAGCACGGGGGGCAGGTTTGAACGGATTTTTCTCCAGCGTCCCACCGGCACGCGACTGGCTCTACGGCGTGCGTACCTTCGGTGCGTCGATGCTGGCGCTGTACATCGCGCTGTTGATGGAAATGCCTCGCCCCTATTGGGCCATGGCCACGGTGTACATTGTCTCCAGCCCCTTTGTCGGCCCGACCAGCTCCAAAGCCCTGTACAGGGCCGCCGGCACCCTGGCCGGTGCAGCGGCGTCGGTGCTGCTGGTACCGATGTTCGTACAGACGCCCTTGCTACTGGCCATCGTGGTCGGACTGTGGACCGGCACCCTGTTGTTCCTTTCCCTGCACTTGCGCACGGCCAACAGCTACGCACTGATGCTGGCGGGTTACACCATGCCGCTGATTTCCCTGCCGGTGGTCGACAACCCGCAGGCCGTGTTCGACATCGCCGTGTCGCGTACCGAAGAGATTTTCCTCGGCATCATCTGCGCCGCCGTCGTGGGTGCAATGTTCTGGCCCAGACGTCTGGCACCGGTATTTCAGACCACCACGGAAAAATGGTTCAGTGACGCCTCGACCTACAGCCAGCGCTTTATCAGCCGCACCTGTCAGCCCGAGGAAATCGGCGCACTGCGCAATTCGATGGTTGGCAGCTTCAACTCTCTGGAAATGATGATCGGCCAGTTGAGCCACGAGGGCGCACGCAAGCAAACCGTACGCAACGCCAATGAGCTGCGCGGCCGGATGATCCATCTCTTGCCGGTCATCGATGCACTGGATGACGCATTGTGGGCGCTGGAGCGACGCACGCCTGAGCTGTTGGCCAGCCTGAAACCCGTGCTGCACAAGGCTTGCGACTGGCTTGAAAGCACTGCCGACGGCCCGCAACGGGAGCAATGGCAACAGTTGCATGATGAGCTGGAACGCCTTCAGCCGAACTTTACGCAACTGGACGACCGCGATCAGCTGCTGCTCTCCAACACGCTTTTCAGGCTCGGCGAGTGGATTGACCTGTGGCTGGATTGCCGGACCCTGCAATATGCGATCAAGACAGACGATCAATCGCCATGGAGAGCGGTCTATCGCCACTGGCGTCTGGGTCGGTTGACGCCGTTTCTGGACCGCGGCCTGATGCTCTATTCAGTGACCTCGACGGTGCTGGCGATCATCGCTGCATCGGTGTTGTGGATTCTGCTGGGCTGGAAAGACGGCGCCAGTGCCGTGGCGCTGGCAGCGGTGTCGTGCAGCTTCTTTGCAGCCATGGACGACCCTGCCCCGCAAATCTACCGGTTCTTTTTCTGGACTCTGCTTTCGGTGGTATTTGCCAGCCTGTACCTGTTCGTGGTGCTGCCTAACCTGCACGACTTTCCGATGCTGGTGCTGGCCTTTGCGGTGCCCTTCATCTGCGTCGGCACCCTGACTGTGCAACCGCGCTTCTTTCTCGGCACGCTGCTGACCATCGTCAACACCTCGTCGTTCATCAGCATTCAGAGCGCCTACGACGCGGACTTCATGAACTTTCTCAACTCCAACCTGGCCGGACCTGCCGGGCTGTTGTTCGCCTTTATCTGGACGCTGGTGTTCCGCCCGTTCGGGGTTGAACTGGCGGTCAAGCGTCTGACCCGTTTCAGCTGGCGTGACATCGCCAGCCTTAGCGAAGACGCGTCTCTGGCCGAACACCGGCGCATGGGCGTGCAAATGCTCGACCGTTTGATGCAGCAGTTGCCGCGTTTGACACTCACCGCGCAGGACACCGGGATTGCCCTGCGTGAATTGCGCGTCGCGCTGAACATGCTCGACCTGCTGGCCTACACCCGACGCGCCACGCCTGCGGCCCAGGTGCTGTTGCGTCAGGTGATCGATGAAGTCAGCGGCTATTTCAAACACTGTCGCAAGGCCGGTGAAAGGCTGCCCGCGCCCCGCGGCCTGCTGATGGCCATGGACCGCGCACGCCGTTCGTTGACGGCTCAGGAGATGGGCGACAACCCGGCCCGGTTGCATCTGTTGCACGCCCTCAGCGGCCTGCGTCTGGCCTTGTTGCCGGGGGTCGAGATTGTCACCGTCGGCGGCGAACTGACCGAGCAACTGCCGCATAACATCGATGGAGCGCCCCTGTGATCGGTGATCTGGATATCAGCGGGATCTTCATCCCCACGTTCCTGGCGATGATGGGCATCGCCTATCTGCTGTTTCTCGCCCTGCACGCGCTGCTGTCGCGTGCCCACTTCTACCGTCTGGTCTGGCACCGGGCTTTGTTCAACGTAGGTCTATACGCTTTGTTGCTCGGCGCCGTGGATACTCTAAGTCGATACCTGATGACATGAAAAAACCGATACTGACACTGGGCCGCGTGGTCCTGACCCTGCTGGTTGTCACTCTGGCTGCCGTCGTTGTATGGCGCATGGTGATGTATTACATGTACGCGCCGTGGACCCGCGATGGGCATATTCGCGCCGATATCGTGCAGATCGCGCCGGACGTGTCCGGGCTGATCCAGAAGGTCGAGGTCACCGACAATCAGCCCGTACACAAGGGCCAGGTGCTGTTCACCATCGATCAGGACCGCTTCCGCCTGGCCTTGCGTCAGGCGCAGGCGACAGTCGCCGAGCGCCAGGAAACCTGGGAGCAGGCACGCCGCGAGAACAGGCGTAACCGTGGCCTGGGCAACCTGGTGGCGCGTGAGCAACTGGAAGAAAGCCAGTCCCGCGAAGCCCGCGCCCTTTCTGCGCTTGGTGAATCAAAGGTCGCAGTGGATGCCGCGCAGCTGAATCTGGATCGTTCGGTGATCCGCAGCCCGGTGGACGGCTACCTTAACGACCGCGCGCCCCGCGACCATGAATTTGTCACCGCCGGGCGTCCGGTGTTATCGGTGGTCGATGCCGCATCGTTCCATATCGACGGCTATTTCGAAGAAACCAAACTGGACGGCATTCATGTCGGCCAGGGCGTCGACATTCGTGTCATCGGTGACAACGCACGGCTGACCGGCCATGTGGTGAGCATCGTTGCCGGCATCGAAGACAGCGACCGCAGCAGTGGCTCGAACCTGCTGCCCAACGTCAACCCGGCATTCAGTTGGGTGCGTCTGGCACAGCGCATTCCGGTACGCATTGCCTTTGATGACGTACCTGACGACTTCCGTATGATCGCCGGGCGTACTGCAACGGTGTCAATCATCGACGATACGCAGGAGGGCACACGATGAAACGTGCCTTACGCATGGCCGCACTCGGTTTTACTGCCGTGTTGTCGGCCTGTCAGGTAGTCGGGCCGGATTACCAACTGCCCAAGGATGGCGCGATCAATCGTCCGGATTTACAGGGCGAACTGGCCGGGCGCTCGGTCAATACGGTATCGGCCCCGGTGCCTGCGCACTGGTGGCGGCTGTATCAGGATGCGCGTCTGGATGAACTGGTGCGCCAGGCCATTGCCTCTAATACCGACCTGCGCATCGCCGCCGCCAACCTGCAGCGCGCCCGCTACCAGACCTCGGAGGCCGAGGCGGCGGGCGGATTTACCAACGGCGCGAAAATCGGCGCACAGCGCGTGCAGGAATCGGGCGAAGCGTTTCTGCTGACCGACAAGGTGCCGGTCGCCAACGTCGGGGATGTGGGTCTGACTACGTCGTATCAGTTCGATCTGTTCGGCACCTTGCAGCGCGGCATCGAAGCAGCGCAGGCTAATGTCGATGCCAATCAGGCGGCGGTGGATACGGCACGTATCACCGTAGTCGCCGATGTGGTGCGCGCCTACACGCAGATTTGCGCTGCCAACGAAGAACTCGACATCGCCCGCGAATCGCTGGACCTGCAGCAACAGAGCGTAACCCTCAACCAGCGTCTTCGCGATGCCGGGCGAGGCGATGAAACCCAGGTCACTCGCTCGCAGACGCAGTTCAAGTCACTGCGAGCCGAAATGCCCCGTTACGAAGCGCGGCGTCAGGCGGCGATGTTCCGCCTGTCGATGCTGCTGGCTATACCTGTAGAGCAACTGCCCGCCAGGGTCAGCAGTTGCAATGCGCTGCCGCACATTGCGCAGGTCATGCCGGTAGGCGACGGCGCAACACTGCTCAAACGCCGCCCGGATGTGCGTCAGGCTGAACGTCATCTGGCGATGTCGACTGCGCAGATCGGTGTTGCCACCGGCGAGTTGTATCCGGACATCAGCATCGGCGCGAGCATCGGTACTACCGGCCTGATCGAGAACCTCGGCAAACCGGCCGCCAACCGCTGGGGCTTCGGGCCGCTGCTGAACTGGACCATCCCGTCCAACGGCTCACGCGCACGCATCCATCAGGCCGAAGCCTCCGCGCAAGCTGCACTGGCGCGCTTTGACGGTGTGGTGCTCAACGCCATCCGTGAAACCCAGACCGGTCTGGCGCAATACACCGCCCTGCTCGACCGTCGCGATGCTCTCAAGGAAGCCGAACAATCGGCCAAGGAAGCGGCTGACCAGACCCACCGCTTCTATCAGGCCGGACGCGCCTCGTTCCTCGCTGACCTGCAAGCCACACGCACTTACACCGACGTGCGCGCACAAATGGCCGAAGCCAACACCCAGGTGGCCATGGGACAGATCAACCTGTTTCTGGCGCTCGGCGGCGGCTGGGAGAAGGATGACGTGGCGCAGAAGTAGTAAAGGCGCTCGCCTCGCCATCAGGCCTCGTTCGGATTGATCAGTGCCCTCAGGACATGGTCTTCCCAAACTCCGGCAATTTTCAGGTAGGCGCGCGCGTACCCTTCCTTTTCGAAGCCGAGTGATTGCAGAAGTCGCTCGCTGCGTACATTGGCTGGCATGTGGCTGGCCATGATTCGATGCAGCCCCATCTGTTCGAAACAATAGCGATTGCCCACCTCAAGCGCCCTTTGCATCAAGCCACGCCCCTGAGCAGCCTCTGCCAGCGAGAAGCCGAGGTTGCAGGCCTGAAAAACGCCCCTCACGATATTCGTGTAACTGCACCGCCCCAGCAATTCGCCGCCGCCTGAGTCGATGACGAGGAAGAAAACCGCGCTGCCGGACTGCATGCTTTCCCACTGCTGCTGAACCCTGGATCTGGCGTTTTCGAGAATGAAATAGTCATCGTCCCTGAACGGTTCCCAAGGCTGCAGATGCTTGCGATTGGCCTTTTCGTACCGGTTGATCAACTCGCAATCATCAAACGCCAATACCCTTATAGAAAAGCCCTCACCTGAATACTGCATGCATCCTCCCGCGTCAGTCATTGCCGACGCTCACCACCTGGCTTGTTATACCTGATGATTCCAGCACTGGACGCTCTACGCCACAAGAGGACGCGGAGCGTCC
>NZ_LJQT01000459.1:11417-18337 GCF_001400515.1 Pseudomonas meliae
GAACGGCATGCGACGCAGAGCGACGCACGATAGTTGCGATGATCGTTCCTCACGCTCCCGAACGGCATGACGACGCGGAGCGACGCACGATAGTCAGGGTATCGTTACTCACGCTCCGCGTGGGAATGCCGTTCTGGACGCTCCGCGTCCGATCTTGAGTGGCCGAAGCGTCACATCTTCGTGAGAGGACGCTCGACTCAGACTTCCAGTGCCCGCAGGCGTTCCTGGCGGCGTTCGTCCTCGACAGTCGTTGCAGGCTGGAGCACAAAGTCGAAGTCTATGTCTGCGTGGCGGCCGTTGGCGTCTTCGGTGAAGCGAATTTCGGCGATCAGTTCATCGCGCGTGGCGTAGGCAAAATCATCGTGCAGGTACTTGTCGCCCGCCAGATTGATCTGCG
Organism: Pseudomonas meliae; assembly: GCF_001400515.1. Taxonomy (NCBI): domain Bacteria; kingdom Pseudomonadati; phylum Pseudomonadota; class Gammaproteobacteria; order Pseudomonadales; family Pseudomonadaceae; genus Pseudomonas; species Pseudomonas meliae. The sequence goes on from NZ_LJQT01000459.1 coordinate 11,815, forward strand.
TGGTCAGGTGACGATGGCCAGGCGCTGAAATGAAGAAATGAATGTGTGCCGGACGTTGACCATGACGACCCAACTGGTCGAGCAATTGCTGAGTCGGCCCATCCGGCGGGCAGCCGTAGCCTGATGGCACGATGCTCTGGAAGCGGTAGCGCCCTTGTGCATCGGTGCGGATCCGGCGACGCAGGTTGAAAGCCGATTGCGACGGGTCGAAATACGAGTAGGTGCCCCCGGTATTGGCGTGCCACACATCGACGATGGCATTGGCCAGCGGCGCTCCATCGGTGCCGCGAACCTGGCCGGTCATGAACAGTACGGTTGCAGGGTCCTGACCATCGTCCAGGCGGGCATAGTGATCGGACAGCGGAGCCCCTGCGACATACAGCGGCCCTTCAATGGTCCGCGGGGTACCGCCCGTCTGCCCGGCCTGTTCGTCTTCAGCGTCCATCAGCAAATCAAGGTAATGCTCGAGCCCCAGCCCCGCGACCAGCAAACCGGCTTCCTGACGGCTGCCAAGCACGTTGAGGTAATTGACGGCTTTCCAGAACTCTTCCGGCGTAATGCGCAGGTCTTCGATGATTTTTATCGTCTCGGTCAGCACCCGGTGCACAACGCTTTTCATCCGCGGGCTGCCACCCGGCTGGTCAAGGCCGCAAGCCTCATTGAAGAACTGTTGCACATCGTCGGGCTGGGAAATGCGTACGCTCATGGTCTTTTCCTCATCGGTGTTCATTGTTGTTTTGTCGGTGTCGGGCTGAAAAGGTACGAACTCAGCGGTCGTCTTGATGGATGGAAGACGGGTGCCTGCACAGGGCCGTAACCTCGATTTCCATGTAGGGATAAAGCGGCAGTTGCAGCAATGTGTCGTGCAGTGCCTGGGCGTCTGCCACATCAAAAATACTGACGTTGGCGTACAGCCCGGCGATGCGCCACAGATGGCGCCAGGTGCCCTCTTGCTGCAGGCGCTGGGCCAGGGCTTTTTCATCAGCCTTGAGTCGAGCGGCCTTGTCGACCGGCATATCGATCGGAAGTTTGACGGTCATGCGGACGTGGAAAAGCATGTTGTGGGTATCCTCGTGGCTAGTCTTGTGCTCCGGCAGATCAGCTGCGGGCAAAGTGCGAAAGACGCTCAGCATCCAGCTCCAGCCCAGGGGTGTCGGGGATGATCAGTTGAAAATCGCGATAGACCGGAGGCTCGACCAGAATGTCTTCGGTCAGCATCAGTGGCCCGAACAGTTCGGTGTGCCACTCCAGCCGGTCGAGTGTGGCGAAGGCGTGAGCTGCTGCCAGCGTGCCGACGCTACCCTCCAGCATGGTCCCGCCGTACAAACCAATACCGGCGGCTTCGGCAATCGCAGCGGTGCGCAACACGGCACGCGGGCCGCCGACCTTGGCGATTTTCAGAGCGAAAATCGACGCTGCACCCGACTGCGCCAGCGCAAAGCTGTCCTGCACCGACTCAATGGCTTCATCGGCCATCAATGGAATAGGGCTGCGAGCATTCAGACGAACCATGGCCGCGCGGTCGTGGCGCGAAAGCGGCTGCTCGATCAACTCGACGCCTGCCTCTGCAAGCAACTGGCAGCCACGTATGGCCACCGCCTCGCTCCACGCCTGATTGATGTCGACACGCACGCTGGCTCGATCACCCAATGCCCGCTTGATCGCCGCAACATGAGCGATATCACGGGCGGGTTCACCGGCACCGATCTTCAGCTTGAAATGCCGGTGACGGCGCATCTCCAGCATGTGCTCGGCTTCTTCGATGTCCCTGCCGGTGTCGCCATTGGCCAGTGTCCAGGCCACTTCCACACCGTCGCGCACGCGCCCGCCAAGCAATTCGGCAACCGGCAACCCAAGGCGCTTGCCCTGGGCATCAAGCAGCGCCGTTTCAACCGCCGAACGCGCGAACGTATTGCCGCGAACGGCACGATCCACGCGCGGCATCAACGCGTTGAGGTTGGTGGCGTCTTGCCCGACAAGAAGCGGAGCGAACCATTTGTCGAGGTTCACCTTGATGCTTTCCGGGCTCTCTCCGGCATACGCCAGACCGCCGATGGTGGTGGCCTCGCCGATACCGATAATGCCGTCACTGCACCGAATGCGCAGGATGACCAGTGTCTGACCATGCAGGGTATGCATGGCCAGTTTGTGCGGACGAATCGTCGGCAGGTCGACGATCAGGGTCTCGAAACGTTCGATCGTGATGGCACTCATGGGGGTTCCGTCTGCTGTGTAATTGTTCTGGAGCAGCGACTGGCGTCAGGCGGCCGGTCAAACGCTGCTGTCGGCGAATTTCTCGAAGTACAAACGCGAGGCGTCCAGCGAATGCCCGTGCAGCCAGTCCTTGATGGACTCGACCATCGGTGGCGGCCCGCACACATAAATGTCCGTGGGTACTTCGGCCAATGCAGCGGCGTCCAGGTGATCGACGATGTAACCGCGCCTTCCGCTCCAGTCGGCCTGCTCTTCGCTGACCACCGGGACAAACCTGAACCCGGGAATCTGCTGGCTGTAGGCTTCAATTCGCGCCAGCTGGCAAAGGTCCTGCGCCGTACGCACGCCGTAATAAAGGTGCACGGGCTGCCCGCAGCCTCCTTTGGCGGCGATCTGATCGAGCATGCCGAGGAAGGCGGACAGCCCCGTACCTTCGGCAACAAGCGTCAGCGGCCGATCGACATGGCGCAGGTAGAACGTGCCCAGTGGTGCTTCGAACTGAATCACGTCACCCACCTGGCAGCGGTCACGCACGTAGTTGCTCATCGCCCCGTCAGGTAACAGGCGAATCAGGAACTCCAGCGAGTTACTGCCGGGAGCATTGGCAAACGAGTAAGAGCGACGCAGATCAGTGCCGGGAATTTGTAACCGGGCGTACTGGCCGGGCAGATAATCCAGCCCACTGTTCTGCTCATCCAGCGTCACCTGAACAATGGCGGTGCCCTGCGAAACCAGTTCGACCTGGCTGACCTTGCCTTGAAGGGCGCTCGGGCAGGTGTTGTCACACAGACTGGAGGCGAAATCGAAGTAGAACGCAGCATCGGACTTCACCCGGGTCTGGCAGCTCAGCACCTTGCGTTGCGCCAGGTCGCTGGCCGAAAGCGCCTCATCGTCCACGTAATCCTGTGTGTACTGCCCCGACTCGCAACGCCCCTGACAGGTGGCGCACACGCCTTCGCGGCAATCCATCGGCAACGTGATCCCGCTGCGTAACGCAGCATCCAGCAACAGTTCATTGTTCTGCACGTTGCAGAACAGCGTCTTGCCGTCAGCAAAACTGAAAGCGACCTTATAAGTCATGTCCGCTCCGCTACCTCAGAGGTGATAGAAATCGAGCACCGAGTTGATGGTGTCGTTGAGCAGCACCACGTGTTTGCGGGCGATTTTCCAGCTGTCGCCATCAGGACGCAGGCGATAGCTGGCGCGTCCGAAGAACTGCTCCGCAACTTGCAGGCGGTAATACAGGGTGTGCCAGTTGACCTGCACGTCCAGTTCGCCCGCCTGCCCATTTGCACCCTCACCCGCAGGTGCGATGCGCACATTGCTGATCAGGTGCAGCGTGCGCGGCATCGGGATGGTTGACGCCGCTTTGCCGGTACGCAGGCGGTAGACACGATCTTCCAGGCCACCGCGGTTGGGGTAATAGATCAGCGACATGCCTTTTCTGGGATCGGTGGTGTAGACATGCTCCGAATCCCACTGCGGCAGGTGGAACTCGCTGTCTTCACTGAACAGGTCGCAGGTAGCGATCCCAATCCTGGGCATCGCAGACTTCGGCCATGTGGTACAGGAACTGCTCGATGCGGTACTGCAATTGGGCGCTCATGTTCAGACCTCACGCAGTTTCAGGGAGTGTTCTTCAGCGGCCTTGCGTGCCAACCCTTCAAGCAGGAAGCGCTGCCAGTTACCGTGCTGATTGACGTACAGCCCTTCGTGGGTGAACTCGCTGCCGGTGAGTACCGGCGAGATGCCGATGGCCTCGCTGTTGGGTGTTGCCCCGTCGACCCATTTTTCGTACCCGCGCGAGATGTCGCTCCAGCGTTCCAGGCGCGCCTGAAAGCCACGCTGGGCCTCGCGAAACTCCACCAGGTCATCCGGCGTGCCCAGCCCGGACACATTGAAAAAGTCTTCGAACTGGCGGATGCGGTTTTCGCGGTCGGCGTCGGACTCACCCTTGACGCCCAGGCAGAAACTGTTGATTTCGGTCTTGTTCCAGGCCAGCGGGCGGATAATGCGCAGTTGCGAGCTGATCTGGTCGAGGAAGAACATACTCGGGTAGATGTTCAGGTTGCGCAGCCGGTGCATCATCCATTCAGCCTTGCTCTGCCCGTATTCCTCCACCAGGCGCGGCATGATGGTCGCGTAACCGGGGCGTACGCTCGGGTTGGGCATGTCGCTGAACAGCAGGCTGTGACCGTTATGAAACGAGAACCAGCCGTCGTCGGTGTCTGCATCACCGGCCCCCAGCTTGCTGTAGTCCAGCGTACTGCCCGCCGCTGCGCCCTTTTCGGCGTTGACCTGCTGGCGGTGCTGCACCGTGGCGACGTAGTTATAGTGCACGGTACTGACGTGATAACCGTCCAGACCGTTTTCGTTCTGCAGTTTCCAGTTGCCGTCGTAGGTGTAGGCCGACTTGCCCGGCAGCACTTCCAGTTCACCGGTAGCCGACTGCGCGACCATCATGTCGAAAAACACCTTGGCATCGCCCAGGTAGTCGGCAAGGCTGTCGCTGCCATGCACATCGAGGCTGATGAAAACAAACCCCTTGTAGCTTTCGATGCGCGCCTTGCGCAGACCACGCGTGGCCTTGTCGAAGCCTTCCGGGTACTCGCCGGGCGCCTTGACCTTCACCAGGCGACCATCGCTTTTGTAACACCAGGCATGGAACGGGCAGGTAAACGTCGACTGGTTACCCTTGCCGACCCGGGTCAGGGTGGTGCCGCGATGCTGACAGGCGTTGATCAATGCATTGAGCTGGCCGCTGCCATCACGGGTGATGATCATCGGCTGGCGACCGGCGCGCATTGTCATGAAGTCGTGATTATTGGCAATTTCGCTTTCATGACAGGCGTAGATCCAGTTCTTTTCGAAGATCAGTTCCATCTCCAGATCGAACAGCTCGGGCTCGGTGAACATCTCCCGGGCAATGCGGTACACACCTTCGACGGGACGAAAATCCAGACAACCTTCAACGAAGTGCTGCCATTGGCTTACGGTTTTTGCGCTGCTCATCAGGGGGCTCCTTTTTAGAGTCATCAGCCTTGAACTGATTGAACGCCCCGCAGCACTGCCCTTCTATCCGTTTTCCCGGCAGAACGTATCCGTTTTGCGGTTATTTGCAGTAAGTGGATAGAGGCGGCATACGCGCTGCAGTAACGTGAGCAGAACCTGATCAGAACCAGACCGGACTTACCGGCAGACCTACCGGCAGGGCATCGATATGAAGAGTGAAGCTGTTTTGCCCAACGACTTGCGCGCCCATGGCCTTCATGCCGCGCACCATGATCAAGACGGCGCGCGGGCCTGGATGTCGACCATCTGCGGCCCGCACAGCCTTCAGGCCAGCGCTCCGCATTGCCTGGAATTCGAACATTCGGCGAACGTGCTCAGCGCAATGTCTACGGTGCTGGGGCGTATCCAGTACGGCACCGATGTGGTGATCGGCGTCGAGCCCGGCAGTTCGTTGAAGAGCCTGCCGCTGGACGGCGAGCAGGAGCTTGACTGCGGCAAGGGGCTGTTGCGTTCCAATGCCGGAACCGGGCTGATTATTTCGCCGTTCGACTCGCAGCGACTGAGCATCACCGGCAACTGCCGCAAGTTGCAGGTGGCGATTGACTGCTGCTCAATGCAGCGCGTGCTGGACGAGTTGCTGGAGCGTCCGGCCCAGGCGCCGCTGGTGTTTGAGCCGTGTATCAATGCCGAACTGGGTGCCACGGCGTCGTGGTGGCGCATGGTGCGGTATCTGGTCGATGAAATGGACGGCGACAGCGACTATTTCGAGCACCTGCCGATGGCACGGGACCTGGAGCGCAGCCTGATCAAAGGCTTGATTCTCTCGCAGCCGAACAACTATTCGGCGGCCCTGAACGAAAAGGTCCAGAGCCGCTGTCCGGCCTATCTGAAGCGGGCGCAACAGTTCATCGAAGACCATTGCGGCGATGATATCCACCTGATCGATATCGAACGCGCGGCCGGTATAGGGCCGCAGAAACTGCACGACAGTTTCAAGACGCACTTCGGCGTCTCGCCCGTGGCCTACCTCAAGCGTTTTCGACTCCAGTCGGCGCGACGCAGCCTGTTGCAGGGGCACAGTGGCTACAACATCGCGGCCATTGCCTCGCAATGGGGCTTCAATCATCTGGGGCGCTTTGCACAGGACTACCAGCGCCTGTTCGGCGAGCTGCCCTCGCAGACGCTGGAACGCGGCAGCCGACACTGATCGCCCCTGTGCAACGCTCTTTGTCATCCACAAATCTGCTTTGATTGGCCGCAGGCCCCCACGAGACTTAACTATCGTGCCAATGCTCCG
>NZ_LJQT01000459.1:18343-18795 GCF_001400515.1 Pseudomonas meliae
GCTCTGCGTCACAAATCTTCAGCCTGGCGAGACAGTAGCCGTAACCGCTAACGATCAAAGCGCTCGGCGAGGCTCCTCAAACCCTCCACCTGATGGCCGATTTCCTCACTGATGCGTCGGCCATCCAGTGCCTTGGCCGCACTTTGTCGCGAGGCGTCGGCGATCCGCATGGCTTGCTGGTTCAGGTCTTCAGCCACCTGCCCCTGCTGCTCCATGGCGCTGGCGATCTGCACGCTCATGGAGGAAATCCGGTCCAGCGCTTCGTTGACCTGAGAGAAACTTTCACGCACCGACGTGACCGCTGTCATGCCTTGCCGGGAAAGCGTCTGCCCCTCATGGGTGAGCTGCACCGTCTGTTCGGTGGTCTGGCGAAAACGCTGCAACAGCGGCTGAATATTCAGCGTGGCTTCCTGGGTGCGGGTCGCCAGTTGCCGAACCTCATCGGCCACCAC
>NZ_LJQT01000459.1:18832-20754 GCF_001400515.1 Pseudomonas meliae
GCGCCAGCAGGTTGGTCTGTCCGGCAATGTTGCTGATGATGTCAGTGATGCTGCCGATGGATTCGGTTGCCGTCGAAAGCTCGCCGGCCGCAGCGGAAATTTCGGCGACCGAGGCATTCAGCCGCTGCATGGCCGACAAGCTCTGCTCAGCCAAAGCTTGCCCTTGACTGGATTGTTCCACCGCCTGGCCGGTGGCTTCGGCACTGTGTTGCAGGTTGCGAGAGACTTCCTGGATGGTCGCAGTCATCTCGCTCAACGCCACCACCGACTGATCGGATTCACTGCGCTGCTCTTCGAGTCGCCGTGCCTCGTGGCCGATCAGTTCATGCAGCGCGCCCATGTGCTCGTCAATCAACCGGCCACTCATGCCAATCCGGCTGAGGGCGGTTTGCAGACGCGCCTCCCCGGCGATCAAGGCCATGTTGACCAACGCTGGCGTAGCGCTCAGGTCAGCGTACAACCCGGCCAGCGCAGGGGCGGCGAACGCTTTGGGGTGCGACGCCAGTACCGCCCGCACTTGCCGGTTTTGACGCCAGCTCTGCCAGCCCGTGAGCACAAGGACACCCAGCAATGCGCTGACACCTTGCAGCCAGGCCGACTCCAGCCCCGCGCAGGCCAGAGCGATGCCGGAACCGACCAGCAGAGTCGGCCAGCTCCACGACAACCAGCGAGCCATTGCCGCAACCACCGAGACCGGCGAGCCACGACGCTGCCAGCGGGCAAAAAACACCTGAGCACGGTGTTGTTGCTCACTGCTCAACGGCAGATAGATTGCACCGTAACCCTGCACGCCTTCGCTGCCATACACCGGTTTGATGTACACATTGTGCCAACGCTGGCTGCCGTCCCTGTGACGGTTGCAGACGATGCCCATCCACGGCGTGCCCTGACCCAGCGTCGACCACAGGCTTGCAAAGACAGCGGCGGGCATCAACTCGTGACGAAGCAGCGTCACCGAGGCCTCCAGCAGCTCATCGCGAGCGTAACCATGTTCGCGGGCAAATCCATCGGAGCAGTGTTTGATCTGACCTTTGAGGTTGGTCCGGCAAATCAGTGCAGGCCTGCTGGGTGCAGAGCTATTAGAAGGAATGGTCATATCGAAAACTCGCACGCAGAAAAAAAGCCTGTCGCAACGACAGGCAAAACCCGAGTCAGCTGTGGAGCAGCGCCTGCGGTGATTTAAAAATGGTGAACGTAGCGCATCTGCACGCGACTGCCGTCAGGACGATTTTCGACATCCTGTTCGAAGTACGCGTTGACGAACACATGGTCGTTTTGCGAGAAGCTGTACATCGCACCTGGCCCGATTGCCCAGACTTTTTCCCTACGCCCGGAAACGTCGTGACCGTCGACCTGGGTGTCGGTGATCTGCTTGAGCCAGTAACCGTTGATCCCCAGCCGAAGCTGATCGGTGACCGCATACTCAGTCGCGAAGTTGGCGTGCAGCGCCTGCCCTGCCTGAATATCGCTGACATTGCCGAACGACTGTGCCGGGTCGTCATTCTTGCCGTTGTACAAGTAGTGCGCGCGAACCGACGCCGTCCACTTCGGCGTGAACCAGTAGGTCGCAGCCCAATACGGATTGAACGACCAGGCGTTGTTGCCAGGGTTAATTGCGTGTTTGTCGTCGTACTCGCCGGTAGGCAGGTTGACCTGTAACTCAATGCGCTGCACGAAGCGCGGCCCGGCCGGCCCCATCACCGGGTCGAACTGAATGAACGGCCCGATCAACAGATCGCCCATACCGGTCTGGCCGCGCAACGCGGCGTTGTTCAGCCCGTCGTCGACCTTCATGCGCGTCACCACAGGCAATACTGCGTTCAGCCCCAGGCTGGCGTTGCCCAGACGCACGTTCGACAGGTAGCTGAGCTGCGTCACCGCGACCTGATAATCCAGATCCTGCTTAGAGGGTGTAGACAAAA
>NZ_LJQT01000232.1:0-11305 GCF_001400515.1 Pseudomonas meliae
TTGTCTACACCCTCCTAGCGGTATCAGCGAACTCACTTTTTAAACTTGAACGCCTATCATTGAGCAGTTTTATATCTGCCCCTGCATCCTCCCAACGCTTGATGCGCGGGTTGAATGTCCGAACGGCCAGCACTGGAATCACCATGCCTATTGCAGTCGCGAGCAAAACATCCTTGGCAGGGCCGTCAGGGTCGACCGCGTTGATTACACGGCTTACGGTAAACACGGTGCTCGCTGCGATCTGGCCGAGTGCCGAGGAAGCTGTCAGTTTCGTCGATAGCGGAGCATTGCCCTTGGCGACAGCCTTTATCGCAGGAACAGCCGCTTTTACACCCAGGTAAGCACCGAACAAACCGAGCCCTACCCACACAAATGAAAGTATCTGACTCTCATCTATCTTATGCCCGGTCGGATCAGACCGATTAACCGGATCACCCGCGCAGTACGCATAGGCATTCATACCGCCCTTGCCAAACGGGCTCAGGCTGTCCGGGCTGTTGAAGCGCATCAGAACGGGGTTGTAGGCGCGATAACCATTGCCCAACAGATAATGACCGGTCAATGGGTCGGGTCGCTCATCGTTGAAGCCTGGCAGCTGGCTCAACGCTTGCCTATGCCCATAGGGGGTGTAAGCGATAGGGTCAGACAAGCCGGCCGATACGGTGTGGAGCACGCTGTGCTGTTGGTCCGAGCCGATCAACAGCGTAGCGAGCGCTGACTGCGTGGCCAGCAACTGACGGTCGCGATGCAGGAACCGAACCTGTTCTGCCCCCTGAATCTCGCTGACCAGGGTGTCGGACTGATAGAACGAGCGGGCAATGGTCCCTGCCACAGGCGTGCGAGCCGCAAGCCGGTCAAGCGCGTCGTAGCGGTAACGGCACAGGGTAGTTTGCTGGCGCATGGTGAGTAACCGGAGTGGTCTTGATCGGCGAGGCAGGCCTCTTCAGGCACACAATGCATTGCGGGGACCGCAGCGGCTACTCGTAGAACTGCTAGGTTGCGTCAGGGGCTGTCAGTGGCTCTGAACACATTCCAGCTCGGCCTTGGCCATGTTGATCAGATGCACCACCGAGAACGCCAGATCACGTTTCAGGCCCTCGAGGTTGTCACCGGTTTCAGAAGCGGTGGCAGAGGCACAGCGCAGTATTTCGCTGACCTGTATCAGGGAATCTTCGAGAGAGTTGGGGAGCGGTGGAGACGGGGTCGAGTTGATCATCGCTTATTCCTTTAGCTGACAAGACCACCAGATGCCTGCTGCTAAACAAACAAGGGTGGCGACTTTGACGCGGGTTAGCAGACCGGTGTAGAACAAGCGCAAGCAACCGGCGCACCCGAAGGTGCCCCACGCAAAGCCGCCATAAACGGCACTTGCGCCACTTGTAATCCACAAACAGGCTGCTAAACCCGGTCGCTGACTCGCAGCGACCGACGCAGCCTAGTGTGCGGATTTGGCAGGCGCAAGGGCCCGGGATTTTCTAGGAAAGGTCATACGCAGGAAAGAGAAAAGACTGAAGGAAAGGTCCTGCAGGACAGGTTTTTCGTGAGCGGAAGTAACCTGATTTGTTCAGAAGAGGACGCAGAGCGTCCAGAACGCGTCGATCAACTGCCCTCGGTGCCGTGCGCTTCTTCGAAGAAGTAGTCCTTCCAACTCGCCGCCTTGTTTTTCAACACGCCCAGTTCATGCAGTTTTTCGGCGTAGATGAAGGTGCGCTGCGGGGTGACGGTGAAGTCGATTTCCGGGTCAGCGACGATTTTCTCTACCAGCGGCAACGGCAGTTTCGATTGCTCAACACGGATGTAGGTCTGCGCGGCAGCGGGCTTGTCGGCCTTGATGATCTTCTCGGCTTCGGCCAGCGCGTCGTAGAACGCCTTGTAGGTTTTGGGGTTTTCGTCGTGGAATTTCTCGGTGGTATAGAGCACGTTGAACGTCGCCTGACCGCCCAGCACGTCATAGGAACTGAGCACTTTGTGGACGTTGGGGTTTTCCAGCGCCTGGTACTGGAACGGCGGGCTGGAGAAGTGCGAGTTGATTTCCGAGCCGCCCGCCAGCAGCGCTGCGGTGGCATCCGGGTGCGCCAGGCTCACCGAGATGTTGTCGAATTTCTTGTACTTGTCGTTACCGAATACCTTGGCGGTTTCGATCTGCAAAGTACGCGACTGAAAGCCCACACCGGCAGCCGGCACAGCGATGCGGTCCTTGTCGGTGAAGTCCTTGATGGTTTTCACGTTGGGATTGTTGGTCAGCAGGTAGTTGGGCATGGAACCCAACGAAGCAATGGCTTTGACGTTCTGTTTGCCCTTGGTGCGATCCCAGACGGTCAGCATCGGTGGCACACCTGCCGACACCACGTCCAGCGCACCGGCCAGCAGCGCTTCGTTCATCGCCGTGGCACCGGAGATGCTGTTCCAGTCGACCTTGATGTCCAGCCCCTGTTCCTTGCCATGTTTCTCGATCAGTTTCTGATCGCGCACCACGTCGAGGATCAGGTAGCCGATACCGAATTGCTGAGCGATGCTGATCTTGCCTTCCGCCTGCACGCCGCTGCTGAGCAGGGCACCGAACAGGCCAAGTGTCGCCGCCAATACAGTCAGCGCCGGACGATGAAATGTTGTTGTCATGTGGTTCTCACCCTGATTTTAAAAAAAAAGACGGTGCTTCAACGCTGCATGCCCCAGCGCTTGACGGTCAGGCGCTCGATATTGGCGAACAGCAGGTTCTCGACCAGCAGGCCGATGAGAATGACTGCCGCCAGACCTGCAAAAACCTTGTCGGTATACAGCTCGTTACGATTCTGGAAGATGTACCAGCCCAACCCGCCCTTGCCGGACGACGCACCAAACACCAGCTCGGCGGCGATCAGCGTGCGCCAGGCGAAAGCCCAGCCGATTTTCAAGCCGGCGAGGATCGACGGCAGCGCAGCGGGAATCAGGATGTGCCAGACAAAGCGCAAGCCCTTAAGGCCATAGTTGCGCCCGGCCATACGCTGGGTTTCCGAAACGCCGAGAAAACCTGCGTAGGTATTGAGCGCCAGCGCCCACAGTACCGAATGCACCAGCACGAAGATCAGGCTGTTCTGGCCCAGCCCGAACCACAGCAGCGCCAGCGGCAACAGGGCAATGGCCGGCAGCGGATTGAACATCGCAGTCAGCGTGCCGAGCAGGTCGCGGCCCAGTTGGGTGGACACTGCAAGGGTGGTCAGGGCGAACGCCAGCACGATGCCGATCAGGTAGCCCTGAATCAGTACGGTCAGGGAAATCCACACCTTGCCTGGAAGCTCGCCGGAGATCAGCCCGTCATAAAAGGCGGCCGCCGTTTGCAGAAAGCTCGGCAACAGCAGGTCGTTGTTCTGCAAACGTGCAGCCAGTTCCCAGATCACCGCCAGAGCGATCATGATGACGCATTTGCGCACCCAGCTCAGTTGCCAGATACGCTGCGCCAGCGGCAGATCGCGGGCCAGGTCTTCCTGAGTGAAAGGCTCCAGCGTGATTTCATATTCTTCGCGAGCGGGAGGTGCGAGGCTCATGGTTCGGGTTTCCCGGTAATCGTGTAGATAGGACGCGGAGCGTCCTGAAAGGCATTACCACGCGGAGCGTGGGAACGATCAAGGCAGTCGCCTAGTAAGCAATCCGGATGTCCTGAAAATTCAGATCCTGCTCCACTGGCCCGGCCTCGCCCTCATCGAACAACAAACGATGAATACGCTGCGCGGTCTGCTGAAAGCCAACGCCGCCCAGGCTTTTCAGGTCGTATTGATGGCTGTTGATTTCCGCCCGTACGCGGCCGGGATGCGGTGACAGCAGCAGGATGCGGTTGCCCACCACCAGCGCCTCTTCAATGGAATGGGTAACGAACAGCAGCGTGAAACGCACCTCGTCCCACAGCTCCAGCAGTTCTTCCTGCATCTTGCGCCGGGTCAGTGCATCGAGCGCGGCGAACGGCTCGTCCATCAAGAGGATTTTCGGCTGCATGGCCAGGGCTCGGGCAATTGCCACGCGTGCTTTCATGCCACCGGACAAGGTATGCGGATAGGCATCGGCAAACGCGCTGAGGCCGACTTTTTCCAGGTAATAACGAGCGCGCTCCAGCGCCTCGGGACGCTTCAGGGTGCGTGACGCCAGCAGCGGAAACATGACGTTCTCGATCACGGTTTTCCACGGCGGTAACTGGTCGAATTCCTGAAACACCACGATGCGGTCCGGGCCAGGTTCGGTGACCTGATGACCTGCCAGACGAATCTCGCCCTCGCTGGGCCGGATGAACCCGGCTACGGCTTTGAGCAATGTGGACTTGCCGCAACCGGATGGGCCGAGCAGCACAAAACGATCGGCCGGGTCGACCTCGAAACTGACCTGATGCGTCGCCCGCACCACGCGCTCTGGCGTGCGGTATTCAAGGCTTACACCGCGAACTTGCAACAAGGCTTCAGTGATGTGCTGAACAGTCGGTTGCGGTTGGGCGCTCGTGCTGGCCGTGTGGCCTTGCGCGACAGCATTCATGAACGGCTCTCCTGAATCAAAATGGCGCGGTGCCTTGAATGGTCGTGCGATGCAGTTTGCGTCGCAGATGGGCCGGGCAGCCGGCAGCCAGGTGAATCAGGGAACGGTTGTCCCAGAACACCATGTCGTTGGCTTGCCATTGGTGCCGGTAAATATGCTCGGGCTTCACGCTGTGGGCGTAGATCTCGTTGAGAATCTGGCGGCTCTCGTCTTCCGGCAGGTCAAGAATCCGGGTGGTGAAACCCTCGCTGACAAACAACGCCTTGCGGCCTGTTTCAGGATGCGTGCGAACAATCGGGTGGCTGACTTCGACCACTTGGGCCAGTTGCTCGGCGGTCAGGGTCGGACGCCAGTTGGCGGCGTTATGGCCCTCGGCGTAGCGCGCAGTGTAACTGTGAACCGCCGAGCGCCCTTCGACGGCATCACGCAGGTGTTGCGGCAAGGTGTCCCACGCCTGATGCATGTCGGCGAACAGCGTGTCGCCACCTTCGCTCGGCAACTCTTGTGCGTAAAGCATCGAACCCAGGCTTGGCAGCTCTTTGTAAGACAGGTCCGAATGCCAGTATTTACCGGCATCGCCCAGCCCCACAGGCTTCTCGTTCTCGACAATGTTGGAGACGATCAGGATTTCCGGATGGTTAGCCAGCAGAAACTGCTTGAGCACATGGATCTGCAACACACCAAAACGACGGCTGAAATCGACCTGCTGCTGCGGCGTGATCTGCTGATCGCGGAACACCACGACGTGGTGATCCAGATGCGCCTGATGCACTCGCGCGAAATCCGCGTCATTCAACGGCCTGGACAGATCCAGCCCGACGATTTCCGCGCCCACCTTTCCGGTGAATGGACGCACGTCGAACGATTGCGAAGCAGATTGAGCGGACGATGAAGCGAGGGAGGCTGCTGGCATGAGAACTCCGACTCCAGAACAGTGTGACTGAAAGGCGGAACTGTATAGATATAAGAAAGAGAATTTAAATACCGTTGAGGAATATCGATAGTTCTGAATGCTTCCTGAGGATTTTTTGAGCGCACTCGCTAACATAAATGTGTCACGGCAGATACATCCAAGTGTAAGAACGCCTTGCTAGGGTCGGCGCCTTATCAAGATTGAGTACAGGCGCTCGCCATGCGATGTAATAAACCGGTTGCCCACGTAATGATGTCGTCGTTGATACTTTCACTGCTTGCGGTATCGGTACAGGCAGCGAGCCGTGCAAATGACGACCGGATCAACGGGGTCGATCTGCTTTCCGGGTTCAACACGTTGTGGACGACCGGTGCAACCTGGGATACCGGCACACCGACTGCGCTGGGGCAGAGCCTGCTCCGACGCAACCTGCAAATTGTCGTCGACCGTGCCAACTCGCGCACGCTTGCCCAGGAAACCGCCGCTTACTTCGATGACCGTCGCGATCAGAGCTACAGCGCCATCAGCGGTCTGGGCTCATTGAGTGATGCCTATAAAGCAGGCGCGGGGGCCTTCACTACCATCACGCAATTTGACGACAGCAACAAAACCGTCAAGTACGACGACAAGGGCAATGGCGCAGGCAGTTCGTCTTCAGCGCTGGGCAAAGTGGTCGATCTGGTCGGCGCCGTGCGCAATGACGCCTCCACGACCCCGGCCAAGTCCCACTATCTGTATCCACGGCCATGGCGGCAGAGCCTGGACGGACAAAACCTGGCATTCGTCGTCGCGCCGTCTTTGCGCCCGGCCGAAAGCACCACGCCGGCCAGTGACTCGGGGTTCCCCAGCGGCCATACCAACGCCGCCTACCTGTCTGCCTACGCCTTGGCCTACGCAATCCCAGAGCGGTTCAGCGAGTTGATGCTGCGTGCTTCGGAGATTGGCGACAACCGCATCGAAGCAGGCATGCACTCGCCCCTCGACGTGATCGGCGGGCGTATCACGGCGACCTATTTCGCCATCGACAACCTGTCCAATTCAGCCAACGCACAGTTGCGCGCCGACGCCCGCGCCCAGGCACTGACTTACTTCACGGCGCAATGCGGTGGCAACATCAACAACTGTATAGCGAGCATTGACCCGGCCACTGACCGCACTTCCCAGCATGCCCAGGACAAAGCGCTGTATACCTCGCGCATGACCTACGGTTTCGATCCGGTCGGCCCCACCAACCTGGCTCCGGTGGTGCCGACCAACGCAGAAGTGCTGCTGGAAACCCGCTTTCCGTACCTGGACGCCAGCCAACGCCGCGAGGTTCTGGGGACCACTGAAATATCTTCGGGCTACGCGGTAATCGACCAGTCGGGTGGCTACGGTCGCTTGAACCTGTATGCCGCAGGCGATGGCTACGGCGCGTTCAATTCCAACGTCACCGTCAACATGAACGCCAGCCTCGGCGGCTATAACGCCATCGACGCCTGGCGCAACGACATCAGCGGCAGCGGTGCGCTGATCAAGAACGGCACGGGCAACCTGATCCTGACCGGCAACAACACCTACTCGGGCGGCACGCTGATCAACGGCGGCACCCTGACCGGTCATGCCCAGGCCTTCGGCAGCGGCACGATCACCGACAACGCAACGCTGGTGGTCGATCAGTCCACCAACGACACCCTCGCCAACACCCTGACCGGCAACGGCGCGTTGATCAAACGCGGCGTCGGTTCACTGAACCTGACCGGCAACAGCAGCCTGTCCGGCGCGACGACCGTGCAGGCCGGTCGCCTGGCAGTGAATGGCAACCTCGGCAACTCCATCGTCAGCGTGCAGCAAGGCGCGACGCTGGGTGGCAACGGCACCGTCGGCGGCATCAACGTCGCTCAGGGCGGCGTAGTCTCACCGGGTAATTCGGTCGGGCAGCTGAACGTCAATGGTGACGTCAACCTGGCTCAGGGTTCGGTTTATCAAGTGGAATCGGAAGCCAATGGCAATGCCGACCGCATCGTCGCCAGCGGCCGCGCGACGATCAATAACAGCACGCTGTCGCTGGTCGAAGGCGGTAACTGGCTGGCCGCCAGCCGTTACTCGATCATTTCCGCAGCCGGTGGCGTGAGCGGTGCATTTGCCGCCGTGCAAACCAACTTCGCGTTCCTTACCCCGACGCTGAACTACACCGCGACAGACGTCGGTCTGACGCTGGATCGCAATGCACAAACCTTCGCCAGCCTGGCGACCACGCGCAATGCCAGCGCCGTCGCTCAGGGGCTCGACAGCGCGGGCGCAGGCAATGCGCTGTGGCGTCAGGTGGTGCAGGACGACGCAGCAACCGCACAGGCGACCTTCAAGGCGTTGTCCAACGAGCTGCACGCATCGACTCAATCTGCACTGATCGAAGACAGCCGTCTGGTGCGCAACGCCATGAACGATCGCATGCAACAAGCGCAGTCCGCGCAGTCATTCGGCAGCACAACACAAACCCTGGCCGGTGATGCCTCGCGTGGCGTGGTGTGGACTCAAGCCATCGGCGCGACCGGCCAGACCGACAGCAGCCGCGACGCTTCAGGCCTCGAAACCCGCACCAGCGGCCTGCTGTTCGGCGCTGACGTACCCCTCGACGACACCTGGCGCATAGGCGCACTGGCAGGCTTCAGCAACAGCAGCTTCGACCTGCGCCACGCGTCCGGCTCCACCGACAGCGACAACTACCACCTGGGCGTTTATGGCGGCGCGAAATGGGGCCAACTGGGCCTGCGTCTCGGCGCAGTGCGCACCTGGCATGAGCTGACCGCCAAGCGTACGCTGGACCTGCCGGGCTCGTCCGAGCACTTCAAGGAAGACTACAAGGCGGCGACCAATCAGGTCTTCGGCGAACTGGGCTACACCCTGGAAATGGGCAACGCACAGCTTGAACCCTTCGCCAATCTGGCACACGTACGACTCGACACCGACGCCTTCGACGAGAACAGCAACGCCATCAGCCTGCAGAACAAATCCCAGGACAACCACATCACCTTCAGCACCCTGGGCCTGCGTGCAGCGACCCGCCTGAGCGCTGGCAGCGTCGTGATCAAACCCAACGCCACACTGGGCTGGCGTCGCGCCTACGGCGACGTCACCCCGGAAAGCCGCTCAGCCTTCAGCGGCGGCAGCACCTTCGAACTCTCCGGCGCACCGATCGCCCGCAGCGCCGCAGTGCTCGGCGCAGGTGTCGACCTGGGGTTGAGCGATACCTTGAGCGTAGGCCTGAGCTACGACGGTCAAGTGAGCAACGATGCTTCGGATCAGTCGCTGAATGCTCGGGTGACGTTGGCGTTTTAAGGCTGAAGTGGCGGCTGTTCTCTGTAGGGACGGAGAGCAGCCTGCCAAAGTTATCAGGGGGTCTGAGCGCTCTTGCGTTGACCCTCAATTCCATCCAGCTCCAACCCTCTCGTTTTCATTTCCCGGCCTCTCGATCAGCCTCAACAATCGAGGTCGGGAATGGGCTGCGTGCCTTTGCAAACCACCACAGGGCACCCGCCCAGATAACGCTCGTCAGCACGGCCAAACTCAGGATGACCTGGCGGATGCCCAAGGGCGCTGCGAGCAGGGCCACCAGTAATCCTGCCAAGGGCTGGGACATGTTATTAAGCAGCGTAATCACGCCCACCGTCTTGCCAAAATCCTGGGGCGGTATCACCCGCTGCCGGAGGGTGCGCATGTAGACGTTGAACATCTTGTCGAAGCCGACGATCAGGTTGACGCCCACCGCCAGCGTGATGATCTTTTTCAATTCCGCTAGGCCACGGATATGCCCGAACGCAATCCGTAAGGGCTGCAGCCAGATGTCTTGATGCTGCTCGAACACTTCCAGCTTAAAACGGCCAAGACGTTGCCACGCCAACATGCAGAGGTCTGCCAGCAGGAATAGTCCGGCGATCCAGAGCACTACCCAGTGCCAGGCCCACACTTCAAGTATCAGTGCCGCCACCAGCGGCCCGAGGACCAGCCCTGACTGGTCGGCGATCTGGGAATAGGACAACGTTTTGGTGTAGCTGTAGTGCTGAAAGATATGCGGCATGAGCACTTCGCGCGCCATGATGCCTTGCGTGGTCAGCACCCCGCACAATGCCGACAGCACCACCAGCCACCCAATGCAACCAAAGAGTGCGTAGAGCACCATCGCCAGCACGCAGAGCAATGCCCGGTAGACCTGGCTGATGTGCAGAATTCTGATAGGCGAATACTTGTCGCACAGTGCGCCGCACAACGGAAACGCGAGAAACCTCGGTAACGATTCGACGAAAAACGCCAGCCCCGCCCATGAAGCGCTGTTGGTGGTCTGGAACACCACCAGCGGCACAATAAACAACAGGATCTGATCCGCCAGCCTGGACAGGAAAAGCGAGATGAAGAAAGCGAGGTAATCCTTGCGCATGAAGAACTCCGTTCAGTACTGGCAGCTCGTGCGTCAGTTATCATCGCTCAGGTCATAATCGGCTTGATACATCGATGCTGATGCGCCCTCTCCTGTCAGCTTGTAGAGAAATACCGATGAACTCATCGCCAAGGTATTTGGCCGTTCTGGCCACCCTGTTGATGGTCCTGCTAGCAGCTTGCAGCGCAGTGCCAGGCTCTTCCATGAAAACCGTCGCCGTTGCCCAGTCAGACCCGGGCGAAGGTGGTGTTCCCGCATTTTACACATGGCCGGATAAAGTGCCGTCGACACCGGGCCAACTGCTGCGCTCGGAACCGCTGACGGCCAAACAGAGCCTTGAGAATGCCGGACAGAATGTCCGCATCCTGTACACCTCGACAGACGGGCTCAACAACCAGCCAGTCGCAGTGTCAGGAGCCTTGTTCATGCCCAAGGGTGAGCCGCCAAAGGGCGGATGGCCGCTGATGGCGTGGGCGCATGGCACGGTTGGCAGCGCGGACATCTGTGCGCCTTCCTTTGCCGGGCGCAGTGATCGCGACACGCGCTATCTGAATGAATGGCTCGGGCGGGGCTACGCGATTGTGGCTACTGATTACCAGGGTTTGGGCACGCCGGGGCTGCACTCGTTCGGGCTGAGCAGTCCGCTGGCGTATGGTGTGCTCGACAGCATTCGTGCGGTTCAGAAGGCGGACTTCAATCTGTCTTCGCGGGTAGTTGTGTTCGGGCAGTCGCAAGGTGGCCGTGCCGCTTTCGCAACGGCCGTCTACCAGAAGACTTATGCGCCCGAATTGAACATTGTCGGTGTGGTTGCGACAGGGACGCCGTATCCGATGGCTCAATCGCGTGAGAAACATGCCGAACCGGACACCTTCCGCGATCAGGTCACGCCGTCGCTGGCCTATAACCTGTTGCGACTGAGCACTGCCGCACTGATCGACCCGTCGCTGCATCCTGCCGACTACCTGAGCGACCGCGCAAAGCCTGCGTTCGAAACCAGTCAGCGTGAATGCCTGCAAGCCATCGAGCGCAAGGTGGTCGCGGATGGACTGACATTCAACAACAGTTTCAAACGCTCACCCGATAAGGCGCTCGATCAGGTAAATCGCCATTCGGACTACCCGACGTTAAAGTCGGACATTCCGGTTTTTATCGGCACGGGGGGCAAGGATGTCATTTCACCTGTTCGCAGCCAGATCGCGCTGGTGAAAGATGCGTGCAAGGTCGGCGACCGCATCGAGTGGCATTACTACCCGCAGCTGGATCACTCCGGCGCAGTGAATGGCTCTCTGCCGGACTCGACACGCTTTGTCGAGAAAGCGTTTTCAGGGGCCTTTATGGCGGGGAATTGTGGGGCGATGCGGAGCGACGCACGATAGACGAGATTATCGTTCGGTACGCTCCAGCGTCGGAGTGCCTTGGGTGACGCTCTGCGTCACAGATCCGTGCCGCGCCACATGCTCGAAAGAGGACGCAGAGCGTCC
>NZ_LJQT01000213.1:0-14540 GCF_001400515.1 Pseudomonas meliae
TCTGGGGTTCCACAAACCTCTGCATTGGAGCCAGGGATTCCCTCCGCTCAGTTGAACGCCCCCATGCCTGCCAGCCTGCTGCCGGGCCGCAGATGGAAGCTGCTCAGCACTGGCAGGCTTCCGTCTGGCTGGCGCTTCGCATCCCAACCAGTGTCCGAGACATCTTCAAAGTCAGCGTCGGTTACAGGCGTTGGCAATGCCCATGAGTTGTGGGCCATATCCAGTCCTTCGCTGTTTACGGTCAACCGTCCCTTGTAGGCAATATTGTTGAGCAGGTGGCCGAGAGGGATCAGCGAGCCGTCTGGCGCGATACCCGCCATGTTGTAGTTTGCGCCATTGGAAAAAGCCGTGTTGTTGATGAAGTCCAGCGCCAAGGTATGGTGATTGGCGTAGAAACCAGCGGATTTGTTGTCGAAGGCAACTGAATTACGGACGATATGTTTCACGCCGTTGGGCACATACTTGCCACCGTATCCGCCCGCTTTGATCCCATTACCGTTGCTCGCTTCGAGTTTGGTGTGCGTGCCAGGCAGGTAACCTTGCTGCCATGCCCACGAGTTTTCGATGGTTACCGGCGAGAAGGCATTGATCAGGTCAAAGCCGTCGTCGGAATTGGCCCAGGCTCTGCAACCGCAAAATACGTTACCTGGATGCCCCGCCTTGATGTGTGCGCCGAAGCCGTCAGCGCTCTGACCTGCGCCGTTTGAGGTGTAAGGATCGTAGTTGTGGTGGGAGTCGGTATTGAGTACCAGGTTATAACCGCCGTTCTGAATGAACAGGCCTGGCCCCATGTTGTGATGCAAGTTGAGTTGCTCGAAAGTGTTGTGGCTGCCGCTGTTCCAGATACCCCAGGACTCGTGATTGAGATGGTTATCCGGCTGCTGCGGCACGCCCGTTACCTCCAGCCCCTTCAGGTGCAACCAGCTACCGGTAACGTTGAAGCCTTTGACGCGACAATCGTCTTTCATGGCCGAGAAATCAAACACCGGTGTTTCGCCCGGATAGGCCCAGTAACGTATAGGTTTGTTTTCGCTGCCGCTGTTGTTCAGGGTGATGGCATTGACGCTGTCTGTACGGGTAGCGCAGCTGTTGATGCCTGCTGTGTAGGTGTAGATTCCGCCGCGAAAATACACCGTGTCGCCGGCTTTTTCGGTTTGCTGCGCACGCATGATGGATTGCAATGGTGCGGCTTTTGTACCGGCAGCGTGATCATTGCCATTTGGGGCAACGTAATAGTCGGTTGCATGCGCTGTTGCAGCAACGGTCAGCAAGACCGTCAACAGTATGGTTTTCATGAGGTCACTCCAGGCCAGCGTCTCGTAATCGTATGCGTGTTTGCTGCACCCCATTGTGAATTCAATGAATAAAGAGTCTGTTTGTGCAAGGCCTGCACTATGGCCTCACTCAATTCGAAGACAATAAAAAAGGCCGCATTCTCATGCGGCCTTCTGACTACAGCTAACGACCCTTACGAAGCCAGCTCTGGAACCGCTGGTTTCACATCATCACGACGCTGAATATATTTCCAGTCAGCCTCATCGATGTAAATCCCGTTAGGCCCGCTGCCGCCTTCCAGGTCGATGGCAACGTGAGCCGAGACCTGTGGCTTCACACTGGCCAGAATCGGAACGAAGCCTAGTTGCAGGCTCGTTTCCAGTAGCGCAGCCTGGTTCTTCTCATCGATGTCTGCTGCTTCGTCGAGGTAATAAGGCAGGCGCACCCGACTAGCCTGATCCCGATCCATCAAGTGCAGCAACAGGTACATGTTGGTCAATGCCTTGATGGTCATCGTCGTGCCGTTGGACGCCGCGCCGTCGATATCGGTGTGGATAACCGGTTGACCATTGACCTTGGTGATCTCGAATGCAAGCTCGAACAAGTCCTTCAAGCCCAACTGGTTATGGTTGGCAGCCACAAGTCGCGCCAGATACTCCTTGGCCTCTTCGTTCTTGTTGTCCTGCTCGGCGCTCTGGCTCAGGTCGAAGACTGACAGTGTCTCGCCTTCTTCATATTGCCCGGCGCTGTGGATAATCTGATCGATGTGCTTGAGTGCTTCCTTGTTCGGCGCGAGCACGATACGGAAGCTTGCCAGGTTAGAGACTTGACGCTTGTTGATCTCGCGGTTGAACAGCGCCAGTTGATGCTCAAGGCTATCGTAGTCGCTACGAATATTGCGCAGGGTGCGGGCGATGTCAGTAACCGCAGCGCGACGAGCCTTGCCCAGCGTAAGTGCCTCATCGGTACGGTGTGCGTAGGCATTGATCAGCAGTTGCAGGCGACGCTCCATGTCGTCCTCGCTGTCGAATTTGGCCACGCCCTTGAGGCGAACCTGGGCATACAGCGCTTCGATCTGCCCATCGCTGCGCAACAGACCTTGCCAGCTGTCCTGATAATCATTGAGCAGTGGCAACAGGTTATCCATGGAATCATCAATCGGGTCCATGAACGGCGTGCCGAACGGCAGATCCGCAGGCAACAACTGGCGGCGACGTAGCGCGTCGTCCAGCGTGCGTTGCTTGGATTCCATGTCACCAATCTGACGGGCGATCAGTTGCAGCTTGGCCGAGAGCTGCTGGACGCGTTCGGTGAATGCATCGCTGGAGCGTTTCAGTTCATCCTGAGCGGCTTCCATCTGCGCCAGCTCTTCCAGCTTGCCTGGCTCCTCCGCGCTCAAGGTCTGGCAGCGGCGGAAGTCTTCAAGTGCTTTTTGAGCATCCAGCACCTGTTGATACAGCGCCTCGGTGCGGGTCTTGCTCGCCGCGCGGTCGGCGGCCACAGCCTGCAGGGTTTTCAGTTGTTTCAGTTCTTTTTCCAGACGCTCTTTCTGATCGCGCAACGCGGCACGATCGGCCAGCGCCTGCAGGGCAGGCGGCTCGATGCTCGACAGGTTGATTGTCAGCCCCGGTACTGCAAACTGATCGCCCTTGAAGCCATCCAGAATGGTCTCCAGCGACTTGACCCACGCATCGCCATCATCCAGCGCAATACCTTGCTCACCCAACGGCAAGCTGAACAGTGCGCTGTTGAACAGACGCATCAGACGTTCTACGTCCGGCTGGGAGAACTCTTCACGCAGACGGGCGTAACTGTTGTTGTCCGCGTGGTCGAGCTGTTGCTTGACCGACTTGAGGCGTTTCTCCAGGTCGCGCAAACGCTCGTCCAGGTCTTCGGCGCTGAACTGCCGGGACTGGGCCAGCGCACCGGCCAGCTCATCGTGAGCATCCTTGGCTGCGAGCAGTTGCTGCTCCAGCACCTTGACGTCATCGACCAGCGCGAAACGATTCTTCAGCACCGACAGCTCGCCGACCCAGCGCTGGATACTGCTGATCTCGCGCTCCAGACGCATCAGTTCCTGAGTGCTGCTGCGCTGATCGTTCTGCATCTCATCCTGCTGAGCACGGTAATGCTCGGCCTGAGCGACCAGTTCTTCCTTGCGCGCGCCAGAGTAGTCCGACCAAGTGCCAAGCAGTGAATCAAGGATCGGCGACAGACGATGCAGTTTGCCGCGCAACAGATCACGCTGTTTGACCCCGGAAGCCAGTGCCTCGACCAGCGGGCCAGCCAGTACCAGCGAGTTGTAATCCTGTTCCATGCGCCGCACGTCGCGGAAAGCTTCTTCACAGGCGGCGATGTAGTCGACGCTGCCCGAACGCAGGCTGTGCTCGAACGCATCGAGAAACAGCTGCTTGAGTTTGGCTGCCGTGATTTCACGCATGTGCAGCAGGTTGATGAACAGCGCGCGGAAAGTCTTCAGGCTCTGCTCGCTGGTGGAGCGTAGCGGGATCAGGGTCAGGTCCAGCGGGATCGAGGTATGACCGCCGACCAGCAGACGGCGCAACTCGTCCGGCTTGAGTTCGTAGGCTTTCAGGCCCTGGCTTTCCAGGTTGCTGAACAGCTCTTTCTGACGCAGGCAGGTGTCGTTCTTCTGGTAATGACCGAGGTCCAGCTCGCCGGCATAGGCAAAGAACTGGTGGCCGAAACCGCCACCCGGGCCGCGGCCTACCACGCCAATCACATGCGGGCCGTGGGGCAGGGAGACTTCCACCAGAATGTAACTGGTGTCGGTGGCAAAGTAGAAGCGCCGGGACTGCTCAAGGCTGTACTTGCCGAAGCTCATGTCCGACATGCGTGCCAGAATCGGGAATTGCAGAGCGTTGATCGAGGCGCTCTTGCCGAGGTTATTCGCGCCGTACACCGACAGCGGGTTTTCCAGCGGGAACAGGCCGAGGCTGTAACCGGCGGTGTTCAACAGGGCAAAGCGGCGGATGCTATAACGTTCCTGGCTCATGTGTCCATCTCCTGTCGTTGCTCATCGGCGATTGCCCGGGCAAGTGCCTCTTCCTCGGTTTCTTCACCGAATTCAGCCAGGTCCAGCGGGTCATCGGTTTCCAGCAGCTTCTCGTCGCTGTCGTCATCGATGAGCACAGGCGTTGGCAGTGGCAGGGCGCTATGCAGGCTGGCCGCCAGATCGCGGTCCTGTTGCACCGACAGGCATACATCGAGAAAACGGTGCATCGGCGGCAGGAAGCGGTAGATACCGACCTCTTCACTGGCAAAACCCAGTTGCGTCATGCGGCGCATGATCTTCTCTTCAAGCTCTTCCTGGGTCTGCACTTCCGCCTGAAGAAACAGGTCCCGGTACTTTTCCAGCATCGAAGGCAGTTCGTCACGGCCCAGACTGCCGCCATCCAGCACGGCCATCGGGTCGCGGCCCTGATCGGCCAGATGCTCGACGAGGATGAAGGTGAACAGCGCCAGACGCTGAGCGGTCTTGTTGACCTGCGCGGCAGCCAGTTCAGGCACGAAATAGTAGAAGCCACGGGTGTCGCAGATCAGTTCGTAGCCCAGTGCCTTGAACAGCGCGCGGTACTGGTCCTGGCAGTTGGAGAGTTGGGCATACAGCTCCGGGTCGCGGCGGCTGATGTGATAGCCCTTGAACAGCTCGCGAAAGATCGGCGCGAGCTGGGACATTTCGGATAGATCAAGATGCATGAACAGGGCTCTCGGAATGCTCTGGCTGCTCGTCTTTTGCGGCGAGCAGGGCAAAGGAGCGCAGGCTGACGCGGTGCTCCCGGGTGAAATATTCGCGACGCTCGAGGCGTTCACGGGCGAAGCGCTTGTCCCGCGACAACCGCGAGAACCAGTACAACAGCTCGTCGGTTTCGCCGGTCGGTTCCTGCTCCAGCAACCAGACCATCAGGTCAGGCATCGGCAGGGCGCTTTCGCAGCGCTCGAGCATTTCCTTGACCGTACGTGGCGCGCGGGGTGGTTCGCCCTTGCGTGTACCACTGGCCTTGGGGAACTTCGCGGGCTTGGGTTCAAATCGCGCCAAGGCATAGACGTAAGCCTCGACCTGGCTCGCGCTGCCCAGAAAGGTACTTTGCGGGCGGGTAAACAATGGCATGGCAGCCTGTGGCACTGCGTCCAGGCCCTTGCGCCGAATCGCCGACAAGGCCAGCGCCGCGCCACGAGTCACCGCATTATGGCGACGTGCCTCCTCGCGCAGCGGCAACAGCAGCTCGCGTGCATGGCGCAAGGTCAACTGAGCGCTGATCTGCATCTCCAGAATGCGCGCATGGGTGCGCAGCAGCATGTCGTCGTCGACCAGATGACCGAGGCGTTGTTGCTCGGTCAACAGGCGCAGCAGCACATTCTCGACCTTGCGCACACCCTGTTCGAAAGCACCGTCGGCATTGACCAGTTGAATCATCGGCTCGACGTATTCGTCCCAGGTGGCCAGAACTTCTGCATACCGCTGGCGCAAAGGGATCTGCCGGTCGCTGGTCTTGGCCCGGTCGGCGACCGCGACCAGTGCCTGTTCGTCGTTGGCAAGCTTCTTGAGAACGTCGCGCACCTGCATGTCCAGCAGCCGCAGCTGCCTGGCCAGATCATTGGCATCGCGAATATCGAACGCGTCCTGAATGTAACCGGCCAGGCGCTCCAGATGGCGCAGATAAGCCTCGATTTCCAGGCACAGGCCCAGCCGGTGCTCGCGGCGCAGGTAGGACAGGAAGTCATGGATCTGTGCGTTGAGCTCAAAGCGGTTCGGACTTTTCGCGACGGGCACCAGAATGTCCAGACGAATCCACACGTCCAGCAGGTTGGTGATGTCTTGCGGGGTGCTGTCCTGCTGCTGAGCGCCCAATTGCAGGCGCAGCTCGCTCAGGCTCAACGTACCCTGGTCGAAGTGTTCGCATAAGGGCTCGAGTAGCGCCCAGTGCTCGGCAAGGGCGCGCAGGACGCGCTTGGGTTCGATCATCGTTAGGCCGACTGTTGGCAAGTGAAAAGCGGCAATTGTACTGCATCAGTCGCCTGATATTTCACCTGCGGGCGATATGCTGCAGCGCAAAAAGGCGAACAACGCTAGAATTGCGCGCTTAACTTATCCACAGGTGGCTGACCCTTGCTCAACGAGTCCCGTCGCCGCGCTTATTTGACCGCCATGCAGGTGGTCAACTGGCTGCCGCGCACAGAACTGCCATTCGCCGCGCCCTCGCGTCCGGAGCTGCTTGCGCCGTTACCGCCGCCGGTCGAGGTGCAGCGCATTGCGCCTGCTGCCGCGCCATCTGCGCACGCTGCGCCGGTCGAAGCCGCGAACGTGGTGCCGATCGCCCGGCAGCCCGAGCGCCCGAAGGTCGAGGTGCCGCGTCCGTCACTGGCCAGCACGCGCACAGTTGCCGCGGTCGAAGAGGTAGCGCCTGCGCAGCCAAAGGCTCCGGTCGTGCCGCCACCGCGTTTTGCCCTGCAATTACTGCGTGCCGGCCGTTGCCTGCTGCTGGTAGAACTGACCACCGGCCAGCCGTTTCAGAGCCGCGATCCGTCCTACCTGCTGCTCAAGGACATGCTGCGCGCTGCCGGTCTGCCCGACAGCCCGCAGATTATCGGCGAACCGGTGCGCTGGCCGTTGCTGGTGCGCGGCCAGATGGATCAGGGCCCGGAAGCGGCGCGCGACTTCGTGCAAGGCTTTGTCGGTGCCCGGCTTGAGGGCGAACCCTGTGCGTGCCTGTGGCTGATCGGTTTGCCGTCGATGAAGTTCGCCGGTGAAGCCGACGCCGAATCCTATAACCGCGAATTGCAGATTGACGGTCTGGGCACTGCCTGGGCGTTGCCGGGTCTTGAATTAATGATGGACGAGCCTGAGCGCAAGGCCGATGTCTGGAAAGCCATGCGTCGGCTGATGACGCGCTGGAAATCGATCGATGAGTGATGCCGTAACCTTCCGCCCCATGACCGAAGCCGATATGGATGCGGTGCTGAAAATCGAATACGCAGCATTCAGCCATCCCTGGACACGCGGCATCTTTCTCGATGGCCTCAAGTCCTACGAGATCTGGCTGATGTTCGAAGGAGCGCAGCAGGTTGGACATGGTGTGATTCAGGTCATCATCGATGAAGCACATCTGCTCAATATCACCGTCAAACCTGAAAATCAGGGCCGTGGTCTTGGCTTGCTGCTGCTGGATCATCTGATGAAGCGTGCTTATCAGCTAAACGCTCGGGAATGCTTTCTGGAGCTGCGTGACAGTAATCGTCCAGCCTATCGTCTGTATGAAAACTACGGTTTCAACGAGATAGGCCGGCGTCGCGATTACTACCCGGCAGTAGGCGACCGCGAAGACGCTGTGGTCATGGCCTGTACGCTTTTCGAATAGTGCTGGCTGTCAGCGCTGGGTGTTGCCATCCAGCGGGTCAAGAATGGCCATCTCCTCTTCGTCGAGCCCGTTGCCACCACCGATGTCATCTTCATCGACTACCGTCAGGTCCAGGTCGGCAGGATCGTCTTCGCCCTGCTCGTTCGGTGAACGGGCACCGTCTTCGCGGATCAGGGTTTCCGGAGACAGATCGTCATCGGTCGAATGGTGATCGTCAGTCGAGGCACCGGTCAGGCCTGCCTCACGCACACGCTGATCCGGAATTTCATGTTGCAGCTCGTCTTCAGGGATAAGATCGCCAATACGGCCCGGTTCTTCCTCGTCGAAATCGAGTGTTTCCATGGAGCCCATACGGTCTTCGTTATCGTCGATGGGTTCCGGTTCGGTAGCACCGAACGGACGGCGTGAATCGTTCATGGGAAATCCTCATTTCAGGTGGTCGTAAAAAATGGACCGGCCACGACTTTGAAGATTCCTTTTTGTTGACCGACGAGCTTTGGTGAATTTTGTCAGTAGTGGCAAATAGGCGTGACTTGAAGGATTCGACTCCAGTCCAAGGCTGGGCATCATTATCGAGGCGTCAAAGCATGAACGAGCTACAAGACCTGATTGATAACAATGCACGCTGGGCCGATGCGATAAAGCAGGAAGACCCAGAGTTTTTCGCCAAGCTGGCCCGCCAGCAAACACCTGAGTTCCTGTGGATCGGTTGTTCGGATGCACGTGTCCCGGCCAACGAGATCGTCGGCATGCTGCCCGGCGATCTGTTCGTCCATCGCAACGTGGCCAACGTTGTGTTGCACACCGACCTCAACTGCCTGTCGGTGATCCAGTACGCAGTGGATGTTTTGAAGGTCAAACACATTCTGGTGACGGGCCACTATGGTTGCGGCGGTGTACGCGCGTCCATGCAGGACCGCCAGTTCGGCCTGATCGACGGCTGGCTGCGCACGATTCGTGATCTGTATTACGAAAACCGTGAAGTGCTGGCCAAGCTGCCGACCGAGGAAGAACGTGTCGACCGTCTGTGCGAGCTGAACGTGATTCAGCAAGTGGCCAACGTCGGTCACACCAGCATTGTGCAGAACGCCTGGCACCGTGGGCAGAGCCTGTCTGTGCATGGCTGCATCTACGGCATCAAGGACGGTCGCTGGAAAAGCCTCGACGTGACCATCAGCGGTTTCGAGCAGTTGCCGCCGCAGTACCGTCTGCGTCCGCAGGACTGATAGCCGCCCTCAGGTTGCACTATCGCCAGCCAGTCTGTTTTCGGGACGACTGGTTGGCGGCAGGCAGGGCATCACAGTACGAAACGCTGCACCATCAGGTTCAGATCAGCCGCCAGCATCGACAGCGAATTGCTCGCCACGGTGGTCTGCTGCGCGCCTGACGCTGTCTGGCTCGACAGGTCGCGGATACTGCTCAGGTTGCGGTCTACTTCAGTCGCGACCTGAGCTTGCTGTTCTGCTGCACTGGCAATCAGCAGGTTGCGGTCGTTGATGGTGCCCGTTGAATGGATGATCACGGTCAATACTTCGCCAGTTGATGCAGCTTGCTCAAGCGTCAGGCTGGCTTGCGTTGCCGTGTGGCGCAACGAGCTGGCCGTTTGCTGAGTGCTTTGCTGCACGCCGCTGATCAGCCCTTCGATTTCTGCTGTCGAGGCGCTGGTGCGTTGCGCCAGTGAACGAACCTCGTCAGCTACCACGGCAAATCCGCGCCCGGCTTCGCCCGCCCTGGCTGCCTCAATGGCGGCGTTCAGGGCCAGCAGGTTGGTCTGGTTGGCGATCGCGCGAATCACATCGAGGATGCTGCTGATGCTCTGTGTGCGCTCGGCCAGTCCTTCAGCCTGATGCGAGGAGTCCAGCACGTTTTCAGTCAGTTGCTTGATCGAAAGAATCGTCGCCGACAGTTTTTCCTGCCCTTGCGCTGCCGCCTGGGTCGACGCCTTTGATTCGGTCACGGTGCTGCTGGCGTTGCCTGCAACTTCGATGGCCGCCTGACTCATCTGGTTGACGGCGACTGCGGCCTGCTCGATTTCGTTGTTCTGCAATTGCAGATTGAGCGCACTGGCTTCGGCAATGGTGCCCATCTCCTGAACTGACTGCGACAGCTGCGTCGCCGCTGCGTAGATCTGATCAATCGTGCCGTGCAGGTTGGTGCGCATGCGCCCCNNGGGTGATCAGCAACTGCGCGGTCTCGTCCTTGCCATCCGGTATCCGGTGCTCTGTCAGATCACCATCGGCGATGGTGCTGGCAATGTGCAAAGCCTGGCGGACCGGGTGAATGATGCTGACGCTCAGACGCCAGGCCAGCAGCAGGGTCAGAGCCAATACGACGGCGATGGCGCTCAGCGCAATGATTCTCGCCTGCTCGTAACGGGTGCCTGCTGACTCTACGGCGGCGGCAGCGCTCTGTTTGTTCAGCTCGCGCAGCAACTGCACCTGCATGTCCATCAGGTCGCCTTGCAGCGCGAGCATGGTATTGGCCAGCATTCGGGCCTCATCCAGCTTGTTCTGCTCGATCAGCGTGATCTGATTCTGCAAACCGGGCATGAACGCCTTATAGGCATCCTGCAACGCGACGATAGAGTCGTGCTCAGTGCCCGATTGAACACGCGCAAGGTATTCCGAGAAACCTTTCTCGACTTCGTTCTTGAGCTGTTCGACATTGATCTTGCTGTTGATGACCGCACCCGGATCGTCGGCATTGGCGATCAGCCGGGTGGTCTCGCTGCGCAGTTTGACCAGGCCGATGGCGATGGCATCGGCCATGGCGATACTGGGCAGCGCACCACTCTCGACAGCTTCGCCCTGATTGCGGATCTCCTGCATCTGCAGCAGGCAGAAAGCCCCCAGCGCGACCATCAGCAGGGAAGTGAGGCCGAAACAGATCACTAGGCGCAGGGTAATCCTGAAGCGGCGCAATAGTGTTGGCGTTGTGGATTGCCGACGCAGGAAACGAGGCATAAATCTTTTCACGGCACACAACCCCTATAAACACGCAGACCTTCTCGGAGAGCCGTTTATAGGGCAGTTGTGTGATGTCTTTGTGATATCTGATGTTTATATCGGAAACAGGTAACCCATCATGGCTGAGGCGCGCCGATTTCCTCCATCAGTTCATCCAGAAAACGCTTCAGCCGGTCGTGCCTGATCTTCGCCATCTGTGTCCCGGTGTCGGTTTGAAAGCTGTCGGCGAGGTGCAGCAGCTTGGTATGAAAATGGTCGGCGGCGAAGTTCCTGTCGTCATACGGGCGCTGGCTGGCATGCGGGTCGTTCGGTTCGTAAAGCTGTCTGCCTATCCGCCCTGATACGTAAAAGGTTCGAGCCACGCCGATCATGCCCAGAGAATCCAGGCGGTCGGCGTCCTGCAGAATTCGGGCTTCCAGCGTCAACGGAGTTATCGCCGCCGAAAAACTGTGCGCTTCGATAGCATGGGCAACTGAAGCGATACTTTCTTCGTCCCACCCCATCTCGGTAAGCAATTCGCTGGCCCGTGCTGCCGCCAGTCGCGAAGCGCTGGAGCGAAACGGTGAATCTTTCTCGACCGAAACACAGTCGTGTAACAGCGTGGCAGCGATCAGTACACGGGCATCGCCGCCTTCCCGGTCACGGATAGCGCAGACGTTTTTCCAGACGCGCAGCAAGTGCGAGACGTCGTGCGCGCCATCGATTTTCTCTGCATGAGTGTGCGGGATCAGCAGGCTGGCCAGATCCTGAAACGGGGCGAAGCTGGCGGCGGTCATGCGATGGTCCTCAGGCGTCTGTGCGGGTATCAGCATTACAGACAATGCCGCCCGATAAAACCCTGTCACTGGTCAAGAATATGGCTGATCTGACCGGCAAGCAGCCCTGCGCCCTTGGCGTTGAGGTGATTGAAGTCCTTGTAGTACGAGTTCATATCGCCAATCAGGCATTGCTTGTCCTTGCAAAAGGCGTCATCCAGCGTGATCAACCTGATCTGCTTCGCCTGGCTGGCGTGCAGGAACAGCTCGCGAGTGAAGCGTTGCAACAGAGCATGTTTTTCGACTGGCACCGACAGTTCACTGATCCGCTGCAGTTTCTGCGCATCACTGTCCGAGGCGTCCCGGGCCAGGCGGTAGTAGAGACTCTCGGGGTTGATCAATTGCTGCGGCACCTGTGCGACGATGAATACCTCGGTGCCGATATCGCGGTAGGCCTTTATCGTGGTTTCAAGCGCCTGCCGGAACACTGCTCGCGAGGTTTCCCGATTTTTTTCCGGGTGGCTGCGGGAGGTCAGGAAATACTTGCTCATCTTCCGTTCGCCGTAATCGCCGTCGGTGTACAGCGTCCAGCGTGCCACCAGCACGACCTTTTTGATCTGCCGCTGCTTCACGTATTCAAACTCGCGATTGGCCAGCGCCTCGCATACCCCGGTAGGGTAGTTACCCTTGGCGATGTCCACGCCGAGCAAGGGCAGGCAACCGCCCAGACCTATGTGCGCGACGGTTCTGCCCAGATCCCGCGCGGCGGCGTCAAACGTCGATAACAGGGCCTCTGAGTGGCTGTCACCAAACAGAGCCATCTCCGGTACGACGTTGCTGTCGGCAAGACCAAACAGGCAAAAATCGACATTCCAGCCTTGGCTATCAAGGTTCCGGTCGCATTTTTCGCGTATCTGCGGGTCGACAAATGCCTGATGCATCGCCGGATCGACAGCGAAGCGCTGGCTAAAGCCGTTATTGAGATAGCCGACCAGCCCCAGCACGACAAATAGCGTGGAAGCAACGCCTGCCGAGGCGAAGATCTGACGGCGGTTGAATGCACCGGCCTTGCGAAAGGGCTGCTCGACGAAGCGCCAGCTCAGCCAGGCCAGCAGCAGCGAGAGCACGGTCAACGCCAGCATCAGCGGCAGGCCTGGCTCAATCAGGCTGCGCTGACGAGCGAAGGCAAAGACGGGCTGATGCCACAAATAGGCGCTGTAACTGATCATGCCGATCAGGACCGTTACCCGTGAACTCAGCGCGTTGCCGACCCAGGTCTGGCCATTGGCGAAGACAATGATCAATGCCGTACCCAGCACAGGCAGCAGCGCGTTGAGGCCAGGGAAGGGTGTACTGCTGTCGAAACAAACCTACGGCATAACCAATCAGCAAAATCCCCAGTAGCGTCGCCGCCTGATCGAGATGGCTGGCGCTATCAACGCTACGCGGGCGCCAGACAAAGTAGAAGGCGATGAACGAGCCCGTCAGCAATTCCCAGGCGCGTGCAGGCAGCAGATAAAAAGCGTTACTGGCGTTATGACGCGCCCCCAGCTCCGCCAGCGCCAGGCTTGCCAGGGCAGCTGCGATCAGCAGCACAATCAGCCACTTGCGACCCATGCTCCAGGCCAGCATCAGTAGCGGTGGGAAAAACAGGTAGTACTGCTCCTCTACCGCGAGCGTCCAGGTGTGCAGCAAGGGTTTGAGTTCAGCGGTTGCGTCGAAATAGCCGCTTTCCAGCCAGAACAGTAGGTTGGAAGAGAAGGTCGGCACCGCCACCAGGCTTTTGGCGAAGTATTTCAGGTCAGACGGATCGAGCGTCAACCACGCGACAGGCAGGCAGACCAGCATCATCACGAACAGCGCCGGCAGAATGCGTCGGGCGCGCCGTTCGTAGAAATCGATCAGCGAGAATCTGCCGTTGAGCATCTGCGCAAGAATGATCGAGGTGATCAGATAGCCAGAGATCACAAAAAAGATGTCGACCCCCACGAATCCACCGCTGAATAACGGCAAACCCGCGTGATACAGGATGACCGGTATCACCGCGATCGCGCGCAGGCCATCGATTTCGGGTCGATAGCCGAGCGCCGGGTTATGAGGAATGCCCATGAAGTGTGCTCGATACAGGAAGTGGTGAATGGCGGTAAATGCGCGCTGCAATAGCTACCGCCAACGCAGGGCGCAGGGGTTGGGGATGAAGGATCAGAAGGGAATCGAAGGAGAGAGTGATGTATTTTTTAGCTCAGGTATTCGCTCCTGTCCAATGGCTGAAGCCGGTTTATATCGACAGGTTTGCACCAGCGGATCAGCGTCTTCCAACCTGAAAGTGTAAAAGCCCTTTATAATTCATGGTTTTTACCCCTCGATGCGAGAACCATTGTGAGCTTACCGTCCTGCCCGAAATGCAATTCCGAATACACCTACGAAGACGGCAGCCTGCTGATCTGCCCGGAATGCGCCCATGAATGGTCTGCAGACGCTGCTGGCGCCGATGCAGCCGACGACGTGAAAGTCATCAAGGACTCCACGGGAAATGTGCTGCAGGACGGCGATACCATTACCGTGATCAAGGACCTGAAGGTCAAAGGCTCTTCGCTGGTGGTCAAGGTCGGTACCAAGGTCAAGAACATCCGTCTGGTCGATGGCGACCACGATATCGATTGCAAGATCGACGGCATCGGCGCAATGAAGCTGAAGTCGGAGTTCTTCCGCAAGGTTTGATTCTGTCGGGCAATGGCTTTAGCCTGAACGCCTCGCCGGTCCTTCGACTGGCGGGGCGTTCATGTTTCCGGGCGCGCCAGGGCTGTTTTTCCTGAACAGGTGAATACCGTGCCGACGACTACCCCCGCCCCGTACCTGAAACCCGATGAATGTGTCGTGCTGTTCGATGGCGTCTGCAAGCTGTGCAATGGTGTGGTGAAGTTTCTGATTCGCCATGATCCGCACCAGCGTCTGCGCTTGGCCGCCGTACAGTCGGAGCAAGGGCAGGCATTGCTGAAGTGGGCCGGGCTGCCGCTCGACGATTTTCATACCATCGCAGTCATCGTTAACAATCGGGTGTTCGTACGCTCGGATGCCTTTCTGCACATCATGGGGCTGCTGCCTGCGCCTTGGCCGCTGCTGAAAGTGCTGGGTATTTTTCCACGCTTTCTAAGAGGGTGTAGACA
>NZ_LJQT01000440.1:0-5999 GCF_001400515.1 Pseudomonas meliae
AAAAAACTGATACTCCCCGAAGGTCTCGTGAATGGGCACTCAACAAAAACAAGAAGCCCATACAGAAAACAATAATAAAGAGCACACACTTTGGGGGAGCTTCGGCTCCCCCAGTAGCTTCCCCAGCGTTAATACGCGCCATCGTTTGCCCTTCCGCGACAGCTTCCTACACCATCCCCCGACTAAATGCTAGAATCCCCGCCCATCATGCGGTCATTCCACGTTTTTGGCCGAATATTCCTTCAAACAGTGCATCCCATGCTGAAGAAGTTGTTCCAGTCATTTCGTTCCCCACTGCGCAAACCGCAGCAACATACGCGTACCACGCCTGAAGTGCTCAATAGCAGCCAGCATTCGCTGCAACGCAGCCAGTTCAGCCGTTATGCCGTTAATATCGTCGAGCGCCTGCAGAACGCTGGCTACCAGGCCTATCTGGTCGGTGGCTGTGTACGCGACATGATGCTCAATATCACGCCCAAGGATTTCGACGTCGCCACCAGCGCCACGCCAGAACAAGTGCGTGCCGAATTCCGCAACGCGCGAATCATTGGCCGCCGGTTCAAGCTGGTGCATATCCATTTCGGTCGTGAAATCATCGAAGTGGCGACCTTCCGCGCCAATCATCCCCAGGATGACGAAGAAGAGGACAGCAACCAGTCCTCGCGCAATGAAAGCGGGCGCATTCTGCGTGACAACGTGTACGGCACGCTTGAAGAGGACGCCCAGCGTCGCGACTTCACGATCAACGCGCTGTATTACGATCCGGTCAGCGAGCGTGTTCTGGATTACGCCAATGGCGTACACGACATTCGTAACCGTCTGATCCGCCTGATCGGCGACCCCGAGCAACGCTACAAGGAAGACCCGGTGCGCATGTTGCGTGCGGTGCGCTTTGCTGCCAAGCTGGACTTCGGCATCGAAAAGCACAGCGCCCAACCGATTCGCTCGCTGGCACCGATGCTGCGCGATATTCCGTCGGCACGCCTGTTCGAAGAAGTGCTCAAACTGTTCCTCTCCGGGCATGCTGCTCCCACCTTTGAAATGCTGGTGGACCTTGAACTGTTCGAACCGCTGTTCCCGGCCAGTTCCAAGGCGCTGGAATACAACCCGACCTACACCCATACACTGATCAGCAATGCCCTGATCAACACCGACCTGCGCATCAAGCAGAACAAACCGGTCACGCCGGCATTCCTGTTTGCCGCGCTGCTCTGGCCTGCCCTGCCGGCCAAGGTACTGCGCGCCCAGGAGCGCGGCATGCCACCGATTGCAGCTATGCAGGAGGCCGCTCACGAACTGATTATCGAGCAATGCCAGCGCATCGCGATTCCAAAGCGCTTCACGCTGCCGATCCGCGAGATCTGGGATATGCAGGAGCGCCTGCCGCGCCGTTCGGGCAAACGTGCAGACCTGTTGCTGGACAACTCAAGGTTCCGTGCGGGTTACGATTTCCTCCTGTTGCGTGAAACTGCGGGCGAGCAGACCGATGGTCTGGGCCAGTGGTGGACCGATTATCAGGACTGCAACGACAGCGAACGCCGCGACATGATTCGTGACCTGAGCAGCAAGCCCGAAGCGGCGGGCACAGCGCCACGCAAGCGTCGTCGTAACAGCGGTGCCAAACGCAAGCGCACCACCGGCGAGGCGCAAAGCGGTGAATGAACCGCTATTGACCACTGAACGCGTTTACATCGGCCTGGGCAGCAATCTTGCTGACCCGACCGAGCAACTGCGCAGTGCCCTCAAGGCAATGGCGCAACTACCCGATTGTGAACTGACCGGCGTGTCATCGTTCTATGTCAGCGACTCGCTGCTGCCCGGCCAGCCGCGCTTTACCAACGCCGTCGCAGCACTCGACACTGCTCTGGCACCACTGACCCTGCTTGACGCGCTACAGGCCATCGAGCTGGATCAGGGCCGCGAACGCCACGAACGCTGGGGGCCTCGCACGCTGGACCTAGACATTCTGCTGTTCGGCAATCGCCTGATCGATGAACCGCGCCTCAAGGTGCCGCATTACCACATGCAGGCGCGGGCATTCGTGCTGTACCCGCTGGCAGAGCTGGCCCCAGGCCTGACGCTGGCCGACGGACGCGAACTCGATAGTCTACTTGACGACTGCCCGTTTACGGGCCTTGAACGCCTGCCCGCCGAGGCATAAAGCCTGTCTGTCACCGCACATGTGTAACCGGTCCGACGCACAGGTAACACCTTCAATTGACTTCACGCCCCCTCCTCACGAAGATAGGCCTCCCGCCGCCGCACCACAGGCGAACGGGCGCGAAACAGGCCTTTGCAAAACACCGCGACACGACGGTGTGCCTGCTTTTCCAGGATGACTCTCACGCGCTGAACACCCGTCTTCACAGCGCCTGATGGAGGACTTACATGCCGAACATAACCGTTACGTCGCTGCTGGCCATGAAACAGAAAGGTGAGAAAATCACCATGCTGACCTGCTACGACGCAACCTTCGCCCACACCGCCTGCCAGGCCGGTGTCGAAGTGCTGCTGATAGGCGACTCGCTGGGCATGGTCCTGCAAGGTCACGACAGCACCCTGCCCGTCACGACCGCCGAAACCGCGTACCACGTTGCCTGTGTCAAACGCGGTAATCAGGGCGCGATGATTCTCGCTGACCTGCCGTTCATGGCCAACGCCACGCTGGAGCAAACCTTCATCAACAGCGCGACGCTGATGCAGGCAGGTGCGCATATGATCAAGGTCGAAGGCGCTGCCTGGCTGGCCGAGTCGATCCGTTTGCTGGCAGAACGCGGCATCCCGGTGTGCGCACACATGGGCCTGACGCCGCAGGCAGTCAACGTACTGGGCGGCTACAAGGTTCAGGGTCGACTGGAAGCACAGGCACGGCAGATGCGTGCCGACGCGATCGCGCTGGAACAGGCGGGCGCAGCGATGATCCTTCTGGAGTGCGTGCCGAGTGAACTCGCCGAAGAAATCACCCAGGCGGTGAAAATTCCGGTCATCGGTATTGGCGCAGGCAGCGCTACCGACGGCCAGGTACTGGTGCTGCACGACATGCTGGGCCTGTCCATCAGCGGGCGCGTACCCAAATTCGTGAAAAACTTCATGACCGGTCAGCCCAATATCCAGTCGGCTATTCAGGCCTACGTGGCCGCGGTCAAAGACGTCAGCTTTCCGGCAACTGAACACGGATTCTCGGCATGAACACAGTAAAGACCGTACAGGAACTGCGTGCCGCCGTTGCGCGGGCACGCAGCGAAGGCAAACGGATCGCGTTGACGCCGACCATGGGCAACCTGCACAGCGGCCACGCCGCACTGGTCGCCAAGGCGGCCCAACGTGCCGACTTCGTGGTCGCCACCATTTTCGTCAATCCGCTGCAGTTCGGCCCCAACGAAGACTTGGCCACTTACCCTCGCACCCTGGCGGCCGATCAGGAAAAACTTCTGCAGGCCGGGTGCAACCTGCTGTTCACCCCAAACGTCGAGGAAATGTACCCTCACGGCATGGCCGATCAGACGCTGGTCAGCGTGCCACACCTGTCGCAAGGCCTGTGCGGTGCGAGCCGTCCCGGCCATTTCGAGGGCGTTGCTACGGTCGTCAGCAAGCTCTTCAATATGGTGCAGCCAGACCTGGCGATTTTCGGCGAAAAAGACTTCCAGCAGCTGGCGGTGATTCGCGCCATGGTCCGTGACCTGAACATGCCGATCCAGATCATCGGAGAACCTACCGTGCGTGCCGACGACGGTTTGGCGCTGTCCTCGCGTAACGGTTATCTGAATGAAGCTCAGCGCGCTGCGGCACCCGCGCTGTATCAGGCCATCCGCCAGACCGCCGACGCGATGAGCGCAGGCGAGCAGGATTTCGACGCACTGCTGACGAGCAAGAAGCAGCAACTGGAGGCAGCCGGTTTTCGTATCGATTATCTGGAAATACGTGACGCCACCAGCCTGCGCCCGACCACTGCCGAAAATCGCGACTTGGTCATCCTCGCCGCCGCATTCCTGGGTAAAACCCGCCTGATCGACAATCTGCACCTGACCAGAAGCTGACGGGATGCGCCGGGGCAATGAACTAAGCCAGACCGGCAATGCCATACCGGTACAGGTTGCCTGAACCACAACCGACAGCATTTGAGCGCAAGCCCCGGTTTCTTGTGTGCGAAAAAGTACCGGGGTCATGTAAGGCGAGGCGCAGACAAACGGGTACGCGAAGGGTAGTCTGCTATGTATAGCCCGTGAGAAAGCTTGCGACCTCGCCCCAAGAATATCCAAAGACAGAACCAGTTAAAGGAAACCCGCAGCGATGGCGTACTACCGCAATCCTTCCGATGTGACCGCTCTGCCCGCTTGGCAAGCGTTGAGCAAACACCGCCAGTCCATGCAGAATTTCAGCATGCGCGAAGCGTTCAATTCTGATCCGCAGCGCTTCAGCCAATTCACCCTCAGCAGCGCCGGCCTGTTTCTCGACTACTCCAAAAACCTGATCACCACCGAAACTCGTGATCTGTTGGTCAGCCTGGCGGGCGAAGTGAACCTCAAGGACGCTATCAAGGCTCAATACGATGGCGAGCTGGTCAACTCATCCGAAGGTCGCCCGGCGCTGCACACCGCTCTGCGCCGGCCGGTCGGCGACAAGTTGAAAGTCAACGGTGTCGATGTGATGCCGGACGTACACCGCGTACTCAATCAGATGACCGAACTGGTCGGCCGCATCCATGACGGCCTGTGGCGCGGTTACACTGAAAAGCCGATCACCGACGTGGTGAACATCGGCATCGGCGGCTCGTTCCTCGGCCCGGAGCTGGTCTCCGAAGCGCTGGTGGCCTACGCGCACAAAGGTGTGCGTTGCCATTACCTGGCGAACATCGATGGCAGCGAGTTTCATGAACTGTCGATGAAAATTCGCGCCGAGACCACGCTGTTCATCGTCTCGTCGAAGTCCTTCAACACGCTGGAAACCCTGAAAAACGCTCAGGCTGCACGCGCCTGGTACCTGGCGCAGGGCGGCTCCGAAGTTGAACTGCATCGCCACTTCATCGCGGTTTCCAGCAATAACGCGGCGGCCGTAGCCTTCGGCATCCGTGAAGAAAACATCTTCCCGATGTGGGACTGGGTTGGCGGTCGCTATTCGCTGTGGTCGGCCATCGGCCTGCCTATCGCGCTGGCTATCGGCATGTCCAACTTCAAGGAACTGCTGTCCGGCGCCTATACGATGGACCAGCATTTCCAGAGCGCCCCTTTCGAACAGAACATGCCGGTGCTGCTGGCGCTGCTGGGTGTCTGGTACGGCAACTTCTGGAATGCGCAAAGCCACGCGATCCTGCCGTACGACCACTACCTGCGTAACATCACCAAACACCTGCAACAACTGGACATGGAGTCCAACGGCAAGAGCGTCCGTCAGGACGGTACGCCAACCTCCACCGACACCGGCCCGGTCATCTGGGGCGGCGTGGGTGCCAACGGTCAGCACGCTTATCACCAGTTGCTGCATCAAGGCACACAGATGATTCCGGCCGACTTCATCGTGCCGATCGTCAGCTTCAACCCGGTTGCCGACCATCACCAGTGGCTATACGCGAACTGCCTGTCACAGAGCCAGGCATTGATGATGGGCAAGACCCGCGCCGAAGCCGAAACCGAGCTGCGCGAGAAGGGCATGAGCGAGGAAGAGGTGCAGAAACTGGCACCGCACAAGGTCATCCCCGGTAACCGTCCGAGCAACACCCTGGTGGTCGAACGCATCAGCCCTCGTCGTCTTGGCGCACTGGTGGCGATGTATGAGCACAAGGTGTTCGTGCAGAGCGTGATCTGGGGCACCAATGCCTTTGACCAATGGGGCGTGGAACTGGGCAAGGAGATGGGCAAGGCCGTGTACCAGCGTCTGACCGGCGGCACCGAAGAGCCGGCTGACGATGCATCGACCCAAGGGCTGATCAACTACTTCCGCGGCCGTCACCGCGGCTGATTTGTCCCTCTCATGGTTATGACCATCGTTCCCACGCTCCGCGT
>NZ_LJQT01000440.1:6009-23526 GCF_001400515.1 Pseudomonas meliae
GGACGCGGAGCGTCGGCATGATAGTCAGCCAGGCGATGAGCGCTCCGCGCGTCGAACGAGCTTCAGTCAGTTTTATCCACGCCCTCCCCGATGCACGAGCACGACATGGAATTCATCCGCACCCGCATCGAAACCCAGGTCATCAGCCTTACCGGCCTAGCCCTGGGCCAGCTGGATCTGGAGAACCCCAAGGGCGACCCCGGTCTGTTTGGTCCTCAGGCAGTGTGCTGGAAGGTACACGGCGATTTCACCAGCATGCTGGTCGGCGGCATCAGCGCCTTGATGTTGCAGGCGCTACACCCACTGGCACTGGCGGGTATCTGGGACCACTCCAACTTTCGTCAGGACATGCTCGGTCGCCTGCGGCGTACAGGGCAGTTTCTGTCCGGCACCACCTACGGCTCCACTCAAGATGCCAACTGGCTGATCGACAAGGTGCGCAACATTCACCTCAATATCGTCGGCACCGCGCCCGATGGCCGGCCGTATGCCGCCAGCGATCCGGATTTGCTGACCTGGGTGCATGTGGCCGAAGTCAGCAGCTTTCTCGCAGCCCATCTGCGCTACCTCAACCCGGATATGTCGCTCACCGATCAGGACGCGTACTACGCTGAAACAGCGCTGGTTGCCGAACGGCTCGGGGCAGGTAATGTTCCGCGCTCACGTCAGGCCATCGCTGATTATCTGGCAGACATTCGCGGGCAACTGGTGTGTGACGAACGCAGTCACGAAGTGCTGCGCCTACTGCTTGATGCCCCCGCGCCCAACTGGCTGGCCAAGCCTTTCGGTGTATTGATGATGCGTGCCGGTATCGACTTGCTGCCGGACTGGGCGAGCGAAATGCTCGACATTACCCAAGGCCCCGTGCAGCGCCGGATAATCCGCCTGGGCGTCAACAACACCGCGCCCATTTTGCGTTGGGCCGTGCAGGACGGATCAGCGCAACGTGCCAGACGCCGCATGGACGTTACCTAAAGGTTTTCGGCAAAACGTGACCGAGCGGTTCACGGTTGGAACCTGCCTGCCTATCTGTGCCAACATGAGCCCTCAATAACAATGAGGATCAGCACCATGCAGGACGTCGTTATCGTCGCCGCCACCCGTACCGCCGTCGGCAGTTTCCAGGGTTCTCTGGCTGCCGTTGCTGCTGTAGATCTTGGCGCTGCAGTCATTCGCCAACTGCTGGCGCAAACCGGCGTGGACGGCGCGCAAGTCGATGAAGTCATCATGGGCCAGGTGCTGACCGCCGGCGCAGGCCAGAACCCGGCGCGACAGGCTGCCATCAAGGCGGGCCTGCCCTTCTCGGTACCGGCCATGACCCTGAACAAGGTCTGCGGCTCGGGCCTCAAGGCACTGCACCTGGCGACCCAGGCGATTCGCTGCGGTGATGCCGAAATCATCATTGCTGGCGGCCAGGAAAACATGAGCCTGTCCAACTACGCGCTGCCGGGCGCACGCACCGGTTTGCGCATGGGCCATACCAGCATGGTCGACACCATGATCACTGATGGTCTGTGGGATGCATTCAATGATTACCACATGGGCATCACCGCCGAGAACCTCGCGCAGCAGTACGACATCAGCCGTGAAGCCCAGGATCAGTTCGCTGCCCTGTCTCAGCAAAAAGCGATTGCGGCCATTGAAGGCGGACGCTTTGTCGATGAAATCACTCCGATCCTGATCCCTCAGCGCAAGGGCGAGCCGTTGTCCTTCGCCACTGACGAACAGCCCCGCGCTGGCACCACGGCTGAAACACTCGGCAAACTCAAACCTGCGTTCAAGAAGGACGGCACCGTCACCGCCGGTAATGCGTCTTCGCTCAACGACGGTGCCGCCGCCGTGATGCTGATGAGCGCGGCCAAAGCCGAGCAGTTGGGCCTGCCAGTGCTGGCGCGCGTCGCCGCGTACGCCAACGCAGGTGTCGACCCGGCCATCATGGGCATCGGCCCGGTCAGTGCAACCCGGCGCTGCCTGGACAAGGCTGGCTGGTCGCTGGACGAACTGGATCTGATCGAAGCCAACGAAGCATTTGCCGCACAGTCGCTGTCGGTCGGCAAGGAACTGGGGCTGGACCCGCAAAAGCTCAACGTCAATGGTGGTGCCATCGCCCTTGGCCACCCGATTGGCGCGTCAGGCTGCCGCGTGCTGGTGACACTGCTGCACGAGATGATCAGGCGCGATGCCAAGAAGGGCCTGGCCACGCTGTGCATCGGCGGTGGCCAGGGGGTTGCCCTCGCGCTGGTACGCTGAGGGCGCTTGCAATCGGTAATCAGGCGCCTGCGGGCGCCACTTCCATGTCCACCGGCTCTGGACGCTTGATCAGCGCGTAGACCACGCCGGTCAGCACGCTACCGGCGATAATCGCCAG
Source organism: Pseudomonas meliae (assembly GCF_001400515.1). Taxonomy (NCBI): domain Bacteria; kingdom Pseudomonadati; phylum Pseudomonadota; class Gammaproteobacteria; order Pseudomonadales; family Pseudomonadaceae; genus Pseudomonas; species Pseudomonas meliae. The sequence goes on from NZ_LJQT01000440.1 coordinate 8,378, forward strand.
CAGATACAACAGCGCATGGTTGATGGCGTTGGGGATCAGCATCACAAACAGGCCGCCGTGTGGTGCCATCAGCTTACAGCCGAAGTACATCGACAATGCACCGGTCAGCGCGCCACCCACGACACTGGCCGGAATCACCCGCAACGGGTCCTTTGCAGCGAAGGGAATGGCACCTTCCGAGATGAAGCACAGCCCCAGCACGAACGCCGCCTTGCCTGCCTCTCGCTCGCTCTGGGCGAACTTGCGGTGGGCCAGGATCGTGGCGATGCCCATACCGATGGGCGGCACCATACCGGCAGCCATGGCAGTGGCCATCGGCGCATAGCTCTGGGACGCCAGCAGACCGACCGAGAACGCATAGGACGCCTTGTTGATCGGCCCACCAAGGTCGACGCACATCATTGCACCGAGCACCACGCCCAGCAGGATGGCGTTGGTGGTGCCCATGCTGTCGAGGAAGTGCGTCAAGGCTTCCAGCATGCCCGCAACCGGCTTGCCGACCACATAGATCATGACCAGACCGGTGAACAGGCTAGACAGCAACGGGATGATCAGAATCGGCTTGAGCGCTTCGACACTGGCAGGCAGACGTGCGTAGCGGTTGATCGCGGCAGCACTGTAACCAGCCAGAAAACCGGCAACGATACCGCCAATGAACCCGGCACCCAGCGTACTCGCCAACAGACCACCGATCATGCCGGGTGCCAGCCCCGGACGGTCAGCAATCGAATAGGCGATGTAACCGGCCAGTAACGGCACCATCAGTTTGAACGCCGCCTCCCCACCGATCTGCATCAGTGCCGCAGCCAGCGTGCCCGGCTCTTTGAACGCGGTGATACCGAACACGAAGGAAAGAGCGATCAACAGCCCGCCCGCCACCACCATCGGCAGCATGAACGAAACACCGGTCAGCAAGTGCTTGTAGACGCCCGTCTTTTCTTGCCTGGCGGGTGACTTGGCGGTGGCCTCATCGGATTCCACCTGCCCTTCCGCCAAGGCTTTTTTCAGGGTCGCCTCGGACTGCTTGAGGGCGATCCCGGTGCCGCAACGGTAGATCTTCTTGCCGGCCAAGCGGTCGGTATTGACCTCGATATCCGCCGCCAGCAGCACCACGTCGGCATCGGCGATGGCCTTGGCGCTGAGCGGGTTGCGCGCACCGACCGAACCCTGGGTTTCGACTTGCAGGTCGTAATTCAGACGCTTGGCAGCCTGCTGGATCGCTTCGGCCGCCATGAACGTGTGCGCGACGCCGGTCGGACAAGCCGTGATCGCAACGATGCGCGGTTGCGCGCCCGTATCACCGCTTGCCTGAGGCGCCGCGGCTTCGGAAGCCACATGCACCTGCGCTTCTCGCTCGGCGCGCTGCAGAAAACTGTCGACATCCTGCAACGCATGCGCAGGCGAATCCTGAAACAGGCGTTTGCCGACAAAGCGGCTCAGGTCCACCGGACCGGTATTGACCACCAGGACAAGATCGGCGGCTTCGATGTCCTGAGCGGACAAGTGCTGATCGGCCTTATTGGGATCGATGATTTCGACGCTGGTTTCCCAGCCCTGGCGCAGAGCCGCCGCTTCGAGCAATCGTGCGCTGAGTACGCTGCTGACCTTGCCGTTCGGGCAGGCCGTAACTATGGCTAACTTCATGACGATCCTCTCTTATTGTTCTGAAAGGCTGCGTACAGTGACGCCGCCTTCAAGCCGTTTGAGTTGCGCGGCATCGGTGATACCGAAACCGATCTGGGTCACTGCCATGGCGGCAATCGCCGTAGCGGTGCGCAAGGTCTTCTGTGGCTCGTGAGCGCTGATCAGCCCGTGCACCATGCCGGCCAGAAGCGAATCGCCAGCACCTACCGTGCTGGCCACCGTGACCTTGGGCGGCAGCGAGTGCAGCGCCACACTTGGACTGAACCAGTGCACGCCTTCAGAGCCCTGAGAGATCACCACATGCTCGATGCCCTGCGTGTGCAGGCGAGCAGCCACTTCGGCTTGCGCGGCGATGGAAATGATCGGTGCGTCGAGCGCATCGGCCAGTTCTTCGGTGTTGGGCTTGATCAGCCACGGCCCGGCGGTAAGACCGGCGCGCAGGGCCAGGCCGCTGCTGTCCAGCGCTACTTTCAGACCGAGGTCCTTGAGCATCACCAGCAGTTTGTGCAGCCACTCCGGCGTGACACCACGCGGCAGGCTGCCAGCAACGACCACAACGTCGAAACCTGATGCAATCTGTTGCACACGGGCGAACAGCGCTTGCTGTGCCTCTTCACTGACCTGCGGGCCAGGGCCGTTCAGGTCGGTGATGCGGCCACTGCCTTCGGCCAGCTTGATATTGCTGCGGGTTTCTCCCGGCACACGGACAAACTCGTCAACAAAGTTGCGACGTTCGAACAACGCCTCGAACGCTTGCTGGTTGTCGACACCGAGAAAACCGGCAACGGTCAGGTCGTGGCCCAGGTCTGCCAGCACCTGCGCCACATTCAGGCCTTTGCCCGCTGCGTGAGTGAGCATTGCATTGCTGCGGTTGACCTGGCCCAGCTCCAACTGGCCCAACTGCACAGTCAGGTCCAGCGCCGGGTTCATGGTCAGGGTAAGAATCTTAGCCATTACACAGCCTCCACAAGCGCACGAACTTCGGCGGCGCTGCCCGCCGTCAGCGCATTTTGCGCCAGTTGTTGCGCGCTGCTCAGGGTCAGCTCACGCACGCACGCCTTGACCTCGCCAATGCTGCGCGCCGATACACTCAATTCATCCACGCCCAGCCCGACCAGAATCGGCACCGCCAGCGGGTCGGCGGCCAGTTCGCCGCACACGCCCACCCATTTGCCGTTGGCATGCGCAGCGCGCACGGTCATGTCGATCAGTTGCAGCACCGATGGGTGCAGGCCGTCAGCCTGAGCCGAAAGAGTCGGATGGCCGCGGTCGATGGCCATTGTGTACTGCGTCAGGTCGTTGGTGCCGATGCTGAAGAAGTCCACTTCCTTGGCCAGCACCGGGGCAATCAGAGCCGCCGATGGCACTTCGATCATGATCCCCAGTTGCAGGTCGCTGACCGGAATCTCCTCGCGCAACCGCTCGGTCATTTCCCGCGCCTGACGCCACTCTTCAAGCGTGCCGATCATTGGGAACATGATGCGCAGCGGGCCGCTGTCTGCGGCGCGTAACAGGGCGCGCAACTGGCTTTCCATCACATCCGGGCGTTGCAGGGTCAGGCGGATACCGCGTACGCCAAGAAACGGGTTTTCCTCTTTGGCGATCGGCCAGTAAGGCAGTGGTTTGTCGCCACCCACGTCCAGCGTACGCACCACCAGCGGACGGCCGCCCAGATCAGTCAGCACGCGACGGTATTCAGCTTCCTGCGTGGCTTCATCGGGGGCCTGAGAATGCGCCATGAACAGCAGCTCGGTGCGTAGCAGGCCAACGCCTTCCGCGCCCTGCTCCACAGCCGCTGGCGTCCCGGTGCTATCGCCGATATTGGCGAACACTTCGACGGCATGCCCATCCCGCGTCACAGCAGGCTCCATACGCGCTGCCGCTGCGGCCTTGAGGCGCTCTTCGCGGGCATCACGGTCCTGAGCGGCGCGCTGCAGGGTTGCTTCGTCAGGTGCGACGGTGAGCCGCCCGCGCTGGCTGTCGAGCAGCAGCACGGTGCCGGGCTTGAGCAGCAGCACTTCGTCACCGGCACCGACCAGTGCGGGAATGCCCAACGCACGCGCCACGATGGCACTGTGCGCGGTCGCGCCGCCACGGGCGGTGAGAATGCCAGCGACCTGCGCCGGGTCCAGACGGGCTACGTCGGATGGGCCGACTTCGTCCATCACCAGAATGTAAGGTTCGTCCGGGGCCGCAACGGTTTCGACGCCGCAGATCTGCGCCAGCACGCGACGCCCCACATCACGCAGGTCGGCGGCACGCTCGGCCAGCAGTGCGTCCTGGAGTTGTTCCTGCTGAACGGCAGCGGTCTCGATAACCGTGGCCCAGGCCGCAGCCGCGCTTTCGTCGTTGTTGAGGCGCGCCTCGACTTCGTTGGTCAGTTCCGGGTCTTCGAGCATCTCCTGGTGGGTGATGAAGATTTCCCGGATAGCCTTGGACTTGCTGCGCTGAATGAGGTTTTCGATGTCGCTGCGGACTTCACCGATCGCCTTGTGCAGACGCTCGCGTTCGGCAGCCACAGACTCACTCTGCTGCGGATAATCAAAGATTTGCAGCACCTGAACGTGGGCCGGGCCGATAGCAATGCCCGGCGAAGCAGGCACGGCCTGCAACACGCTACCGGCAGCCGGGGCGTTAAGCGGCTTGGCTACAGCAGCAGGCGCTGGTGCAGCCTGAGCCTCTGAAGCAACGGGCAACGGTTCGACTTCTTCACCCAGGCCCTGCTCCACTGCGGCGATCAGGGCAGGCAACGCATCGTTGGCAATCGTCGGTTCGGCAATGAACTCCAGCGTCTGACCACGGCGTGCGCCGAGGCTGAGCAGCTTGCTCAGGCTCTTGGCCGACACCGCAGATTCGCCGCTTTCCAGCACGCGCATACGGATCTCGCCGTCAAACTCCTTGGCCAGTTGCGCCAGTATCTTCGCCGGGCGGGCGTGCAGGCCGTGGGCGTTGGCCAGCTGGACGCGCTGGGTCGGCCATTCGGCAGGCACTTCGCCGCCCAGAGCTTCCAGCACAACGCGACTGTTGGTGGCGTGGCCCAACTCATGACCACGGCCTTCGATCAGCAACAGGCACAGACGCTCCAGCAGCGCCTGATGCGCCTCACCCAGACTGGCGAGACAGAACAGACCGGTCAGCGGCTGGCCAAGATAGCGGATAGGTTTGTCCGGCGTGACGAACGCCAGACCCGGACGTTTGACCGTTTGCTCGCTGTGCAGCCACCACAGGCCATCACCCAGCGACAACGCTTCAACCTGCTGCAGCACGGCAGCGAACCCGTTGCTCACGCAGTCGGCTTTGCGCAGCAGGCGTGCGCCGCGCCAGACCAGTTCTTCAAAATCGTCGGCCGATACGCCGAGGCTGATCATCTGTGCGTCGAGCGCCAGTTCCTGAGGTGCGCCCTGCAACAATTTGAGCAGGTCTTCCGGCGTCCTGGCTTCGCGCAGCGCCTGGCCCAGATCCTCTTCACCCAATGCGCGGGTCAGCAGTTGCAGCAGACGCAAGTGCTCATCGGACTTGGCCGCAATACCAATCGCCAGATAGACCATTTGCCCGTCGCCCCAGTCCACCCCTTCGGGGAACTGCATCAGACGCACACCGGTGGTAACCACCAGATCGCGGGTTTCGGGGGTACCGTGCGGGATGGCGATGCCCTGACCGAGAAAGGTCGAGCCCTGCTGCTCACGGCTCATCAGCCCGGTGAGGTAGCCCTCGGCAACCAGGCCATCAGCGACCAGGTGGTCGGCAATCAGCTTAAGTGCGGCAGTTTTATCCACAGCCGACCGGGCCATGGATATTTGCTCCAGAGTGAGTTCGAGCATTGCCTTGACTCCTGTGCAGCGCCAAGGCGCCACCTGATTCTTGTTTTAATGACGATCACGTGATCGACAGCTTGGGGGGATGCAAGCGATGCTTGCCCGGACATCGTATCGGACATCACTTTCATCTCGATTGCAGCAGACAACAGGCGTGCTGAATCGTTTAATCTACAATTGCCCGGCACGTTACTCGATTCTAGGGATTCATTGAAGCCCAGTCGGGCTGATCACTGTGGGACACTTCCCAAAATACTTGAAGCACATGGGAATTTCCTACGGTCTGGTGTAAAGATCATCGTCATAGCAAAAATAATTCGACTGTCCAGAGCCACTTACCTGACTAAAGGAAATTTCGGGGTGAAACTGAGCGATATCGCACGTCTTGCAGGTGTTTCTGTCACTACGGCCAGTTACGTGATCAATGGCAAGGCCGAACAACAACGCATCAGCCCGGCAACGGTCGAACGCGTCAAGGCAGTGGTCGAGCAGCACGACTTCCGACCCAACCCGCAAGCGGCGGGCCTGCGCAGCCGTCATAGCAAAACGCTGGGCTTCATCCTGCCGGACCTGGAAAACCCCAGTTATGCGCGCATCGCCAAATTGCTTGAACAGGGCGCACGCAGTCTCGGCTATCAACTGCTGATTGCCAGCTCCGATGACGACCCTGTCAGCGAACTGCAGCTCTTGCAGCTTTTCCGTGCGCGACGTTGCGATGCACTGCTGGTCGCCAGTTGCTTGCCACCTGATGACGACAGCTACCGCGACTTGCAGCTCAAGGGCATGCCGATCATCGCCATCGACCGGGAAATGAATCCCGAATTTTTCTGCTCGGTAGTCAGCGACGACCATGACGCAAGCCTGCAACTGACTCGCAGCCTCTTGCAAACCCGACCGCGACACATCGCCCTGATCGGAGCACGTCCAGAGCTGAGCATCAGTCGCGCGCGTGCCGCAGGCTTCGAACACGCACTCGACGGTTTTACCGGAGCCACCATCATCGAGCACGGCGAAGCGTTCAGCCGTCAGTGTGGCCAGCGTTTGATGACCGAGATGCTACAGCGTCAGGGGCATTTTCCCGATGCGCTGATAACCACGTCCTATGTGCTGCTGCAAGGCGTGTTCGATGTGCTGCAAAGTCAGGCACTGCAATCGACTCAATTGCACCTGGGCACCTTCGGCGATACACAACTGCTGGACTTCCTGCCGTTGCCCGTCAATGCCATGGCCCAGCAGCACCAGTTGATCGCCGACATGGCGCTGCAACTAGCCCTGGCCGCTATCGAGAAGGATACTTATCAGCCTGGCGTCCATGCCATTGCACGCGCCTTCAAGCAACGTATTCACGAGGTGTGAATGTGACGCTGATCGATACCCATACCCACCTGGACTTTGCGGATTTCGATGCCGACCGCGCCCAGGTCCTGGATAGCTGCCTGGCACTCGGCGTGCAGCGCATCGTGGTGCTTGGGGTGTATCAGCGCAACTGGCAGCGGCTGTGGGAGCTGACCGAAGCAAACCCTGCCCTGCACGCAGCTTTCGGGCTGCATCCGGTGTATGTCGATGAGCACCGGGCAGAACACCTGAACGAACTGGCGGACTGGCTGACGCGCCTGCAAGGACATCCGCAGCTGTGTGCAGTGGGCGAGATCGGTCTGGATTATTACGTCGAGCATCCGGATAAGCCACGTCAGCAGGAGCTCTTTGAAGCACAACTGCAATTGGCATCAGACTTCAACCTGCCCGCCCTGCTGCATGTGCGCCGCAGTCACGCTGACGTAATTGCCGCTCTCAAACGCCACGAACTCAAACGCAGCGGCATCGTTCACGCCTTTGCAGGCAGTCGTGAAGAGGCGCGTGAATACATAAAGCTGGGCTTCAAACTGGGCCTTGGCGGCGCAGCGACATGGCCGCAGGCGCTGCGCATGCATCGTGTCATCGCCGAGCTGCCGCTGGACAGCGTCGTGTTGGAAACCGACTCACCGGACATGGCACCTGCCATGCACCCCTACATGCGCAACAGCCCGCAGCACTTGCCTGACATTTGCCAAGCGCTCGCCGACCTGATGAAGATCCCCTCTGAGCGCCTGGCCCAGGCGAGCACCGAGAATGCCTACGAGCTGTTCGGCTGGCCTCGTACGGCCAGCGCATAAGTCAAAATCGTTGGGTCAAAACTGCCGAGCCGATCAGCGCAACAGGGTCCACAACGCAAATCCTGCGTACCAGACAATTGCAGCACGAACCAGCAGCTCCCAGAGCATGTCGAGACCGGTGACACCTTGCGGACCGATCACCGGCGGCGGCACCTCGCTGGCAGCGCAACCCACACGCGTAATCAGCTGTGCGGCGCTGATGTTCCAGTTGAGCAGTTCGTGCAACATCACGCGACTCACGGCTACAAAGTTGCCGACCAGCGCAAAGCTTGCGGCGAGCAGCCTGACCGGCACCCATTCAAAGGCGTGGCGCAGTTGCCCTGCCCGCTCTACCAGTGCAGGTGTCGTGCCCTGTTCAGCGGCAAGCGCCAACAGCCTGTAGGCCAATGCCGCTACCGGGCCGAGCACGAAATACCAGAAAATAACGGCGAAGAAACTCTGAAACGCCTGCCAGAGCATGTAGCCCTGCACGCCGTGCAGCAATTGCTCGCCGTTATCTGCCTGCACACCCATGTCGCGCCCGGCCACGTGCACCGCGGCCTGCGTATCACCACGCCTGCAGGCATCACGAAACGGCCCGAGTACCGCGATCAGGTCAACCCGACCCAGGCTGTAGATCAGCACCAGCAGGTGGATAGGCAGGACCAGCCAGCCATAAGCCACCGAGCCGATGATGGTCAGCGCCAGTTGCAGCAGCAGGACAGGCACTAGAACCAGCAGCGCCAGCATGATCCAGGGACGTGTCGCCGTCCGCGGGCTGGCTTCGAGCCTGGCCAGTTCCTTCAGCCAGGGCCCGTCACGCTGAACGCGCTGACGCAGCGCCGAAAACTTCTCGACAAGAACGGCCAGCAGTAGCACCAGAAAACTCATTGTTCGTCCCTCACATCAATCCAGCAAAGCCGCTTGAAACCTGGCCCAGTCGAAAAAGGGGCCTGGGTCAGTCTTGCGTCCCGGCGCTATGTCACTGTGACCGCAGATGCGCTCGGGGGTGATTGCCACGAAAGCCTGACGCAATTGACGCGTCAGCTCGATCAGAGCGTGGTACTGCGCCTCGGTGAACGGCTGCTCGTCAGTTCCTTCCAGCTCAATGCCGACAGAGAAGTCATTACAGCCCTCACGACCCTGAAAACTGGAAACCCCTGCGTGCCACGCGCGATCAAGACAGGAGACGAACTGAATGACCTCGCCATCACGTTCAATCAGAAAATGCGCTGAAACGCGCAGATCGGCAATCCCCACAAAGTAGGGATGCTCGGTGCTGTCAAGCTGGTTCTGAAAGAAAGCCTGCACTTTGCCGGTCTTGAATTGCGCAGGCGGCAGACTGATGTTGTGGATGACCAGCAGCGAGATTTCGCCTTCGGGCCGCGCATTGAAGTTGGGTGAAGGGCAATGCTGTACGCCATCGCACCAGCCGCTTGCGGAGTCCAGTTGCATGAGCGCTCCTTGAACGGGCGAATAAGTGGCGCTGATTATGCCCGCGACAGGAATGGATGTGGAGGTTTAGCCGTTGACCCGCGGTGTAGGAAACACACGCTACACAGCTGAGATAGGTGACGCGGGCTTCACGAACTGCATGCCGACGCAGAGCGTCGGCAATACAATCAATCAGATAAGATCAGGCACCCTTGAGCTTGCGCAGGTTGCTGATGACCGATTCCAGTGCCCGGTCAAACAGCAGCGCATCATCGAGAATCCGCACGGCACCGCGACGAAACTCGATGGCAAGACCGGTACGGGTCTTTTCCAGGACCTTCATGCCGGTTCGGTTGACGAACACATAGCGCCCGGTCGGCTCGACAATCGCGGTCAGTTTGCAGCGCAGCTTGTGCTCTTCATCTTCCTGAATCTCGACCCAGCAACCGACGCGCAATTTGTCGACCATCTGCAGACCGGCATCGTCGGCAGGCAGCTGCACAGTCGGCTCATTGAGCATCCGCTCTTCGGGGGTGACCAGAACGATTTCTTCAACAACGGCCATCATCGGCGGGCTTTCAACGAGCTGTGCGCCTGTCAACGACGTTTCACCACCTTGTGCATCATCACCACCTTCCTGCAAGCGCGAGAAGTGCTGGAACGCCTGAACGTGCAGCGATTCCAGCTGGCTGAAGAATTCACTGGTGGCAAACGGGTCGAACGCAGCGCTGGTCAGGCCATCGCGCAGGGACTTGAGCAGCCCGGGCACCAGCTCGAGCAAGCGCTGCAGCGCCTGGGGGTCGTCATGTTGTTCGACGCTCCAGATCAGCTCATCCATGGTTGCCAGTCCGGCCTGCCATTCGCTGGACTCTTCGCCATGCTTGAGACAGGTCAGCAGAAGCACCTTGCTCCAGGCCTCCTGCAGCAGACGCACAACCACCTCCGGCAATGTGCGGCCCAGCAGGCGCTGATTCAACTCATGCTGCACCTGCTGCCGTGCCAGTTCGGCACGCGCGCGCCCCTCTTCGGCATCGCGGGTGCGCTGCTCAAGCAGCTCACTGCGACGACGTTCGTCACTGGTGAACGCCAGAAAGTCCGCCAGCAATTCAGAGAAGATTGCCGGATCATCGACAAAGTCATTGAGCAGGCGCTGCACGATCTGCTCGACGCGTTGATAAAGCGAGTCGTGCTGATAGTCATCACGGCTGCCCCAACCCAGCGCGGCAGTGGCAATTTCGTTGAGCAGGCGGCGGGCCGGATGGCTGCCGCGGCTGAAAAAGCTTTTATCGAGCACAGCTACTTTAAGCATCGGAATCTGCAAGCGCCCGATCAGCGCACGCAATGAAGGCGTCAGGTTGCGATCATCAAGGATAAACTCGAAGAGCATGGCAATCAGGTTGATCACATCCTCGTCGCCGCCGCCAACAATTCTGGATTTGCCGGTTTTGACGTTGACTCGGGTCAGCAACTGTTCCAGCTGATTGCGCAGGTCAAAATCGTCTGCGGTGTCTTGAGAGGGGACGTACTGCTGCAGGTGAGAAAGCAGGCGCAGCAGGTCACGGCTGGAAATCGGCCGAACCTCGGCATTGGGCTCATGACGCGGAGCGAGGTTGCCACGAACCTGCAGCAACAACTCCTGCAGCGCAGAGAAAACCTCCTGCACACCTTTGTCGAGCTTGTCGGCGGCCTCATTCATTGCAGGATCAGACATCTCGGAGACGCGATTCCTGGGAGCCGCCCGATCAGATGATCGACGGGCCGGCAGTGCTTTCATGTCCGGCAACACACCCGTGGCAATCAGCAGTTGATTGGCTTCACTGTAAAGGTGGTCAGTATTGGCCAGGACGTATTTCTCGAATAGTTTGAGAATGATCAGCTTGACCTTGATCTCGACGCCAAGGCTACGTCCTGCATCCAGGAAAAACCGGCACAGCATTGCCGGACCCAACGGGTTGGAATCCTCGGCGATAGCTTGCGGAATCAGAACATTCAGGCGGGCAGTGAGCTGGCCCAGCGCGAGGCTGTCACGGCTCATGACCTTGCTGACCATGGCATCCACCGCCACAGTCTTCTCGAGATCATCGTTATGCACCAGCGCCAGCTTATCGAACGACACGGCGGTGGGCAGCACGGGCTCGTGAATCTGATACTGGCCCAAAGCCAGAAAAGACTCATAAAACTTGTCGAGGAAGCCTCGCTCGATACTTTTGCGCTTGAGGCGCAGGTCGCGCATGGCTTCAAAGAAGATGTTCTGATCAGTATTGCTGCGGGCGCGGTCAGCCATTTCGAACAGCGTATCGTCGGCGTTGTCGAACAGCGCCTGCAACGCATCCTTGAGCTGCTGGGCCGCCTTGTCGCGGACCTGCAACAACACAACAGGTAATCGGGCCAAAGGAGTACCGGCCCCCTGCGCGGGGAGCACTTTTTCGTCGTTCGGCATTACACCCCCTGACAGGAAACAACCTGAACCCCATCACAAACGTGGCTTGCTACCCTCGCACTGTGAAGCGACCCGCTTGGCCTTGCAAAACGTCAAAGTCATGACGTCAATTACAAGTCGGATTATCTTTCAAAACTTGTCATCTACGCCAGTGACACTTCTATGGTTGTCGTTGGAACTGTGACAAGGCACTCATATGCTGCGATAGACCGCGATATTCGCTTTCCATCGCAAACGAATTTGCCAAACCGACCAACTGCATGTTCTCAAGGCTGCACCGGGGCATCGCCGCAGGTGGGTTAGCGGTGTGCGGTGCCTTATACTCGGACGACTTTGCTACTGGAGCCCGCTATGCCGAATTTACGAATTGCCGACCTGACCGCCGAGATCGAAGCCAATGTGCGCCGCGCATTGCTTGAGGATGTCGGCAGCGGCGATATCACCGCCCAATTGATTCCGGCGGAACGGCTGGCCAAGGCCACCATCATTTCCCGCGATGCAGCGGTGATCGCCGGCACCGCATGGGTCGATACGGTCTTCCGCCAACTGGACCCTCGCGTGGCGGTGCACTGGCAGGTGACCGATGGCGACCGGGTCAGCCCGAATCAGGCGCTGTTTCACCTGGAAGGTCCGGCTCGCTCGCTGCTAACCGGCGAACGCAGCGCGCTCAATTTTCTGCAGATGCTCTCGGGTGTGGCCACGCGTGCACAGTACTTCGCAGACATGGTCTCGGGCACCCAGGTCAAATTGCTGGACACCCGCAAGACACTGCCGGGCCTGCGCCTGGCGCAGAAATACGCCGTCACCTGCGGTGGCTGTCATAACCATCGCATCGGTCTATACGACGCGTTTCTGATCAAGGAAAACCATATCGCAGCCTGTGGCGGCATTGCCCAGGCAGTAGAGGCAGCCCACCGGATTGCGCCGGGCAAGCCTGTGGAAGTCGAGGTGGAAAGCCTGAGTGAACTCAAGCAGGCGCTGGACGCAGGCGCCGATATCATCATGCTCGATGAACTCAGCCTCGATGACATGCGCGAAGCCGTGCGTCTCACCGCAGGCCGCGCCCGTCTGGAAGCCAGCGGCGGCATCAATGACGACACCCTGCGGGTGATTGCCGAGACCGGTGTGGATTACATTTCCATTGGTGCGATGACCAAGGACGTGAAGGCCGTGGACCTGTCCATGCGCCTGAGCCTCTGAATATCGCGCAAAAACGCGCGCACAAACGACTGTCACGATTCGCTCGGGAGTAGACGCTTTGGAACAATGGTTTGTGATGAATGCGGGCCGACAGCTTGGCCCGATGGATGCGGACGCTGCACGGCTGATTGCCCGTGAGTCGCCCGGCGCATGGTGCTGGAAACAGGGCATGCCGGACTGGCAGCCGATCTATCAGGTGGCGCAGGTGCGCGCCATGAAGAAGGACGGCGTGACGCCTTTCCCGGACCCGACGCCAGACATGATCCAGCCGAAGCCGTCCGGGCTGCCCGCACAGGCGGCATCCACACCTGCGGCACCTGCACCTCCTGCCAAGCGTCCCTCATTCACGCCGGACCCGAACGCCTCGGGCGGCTATGGCCTGGCGCAGACCACCGATGGCGTGGACTTCAAGCTGTACGGTGCGGAAACGCAATTCGTCGAGCTGGAGCTTGATCCTGGCGAAAGCGCCGTCGCCGAAGCCGGGGCGATGATGTACAAGACCTGCGACGTGCAGATGGAAACCATCTTCGGCGACGGCAGCAACCAGTCTTCAGGGCTGCTGGGCTCGCTGTTCGGTGCAGGCAAACGCATGCTGACCGGCGAAAGCCTGTTCACCACGGTGTTTTCGCAACAGGGTTCGGGCAAGGGGCGCGTAGCGTTTGCAGCGCCCTACCCCGGCACCATCCTGCCACTGAACCTGCGTGATTTCGGCGGCAAACTGATCTGCCAGAAGGACAGCTTTCTGGCCGGTGCCAAAGGTGTATCCATTGGTATCCAGTTTCAGAAAAAAATCCTCACTGGTCTGTTTGGTGGCGAAGGTTTCATTCTGCAAAAGCTGGAAGGCGACGGCTGGGTATTCGTGCACATGGGCGGCACAGTGCGCAAGATCGAGCTGGCGGCAGGCGAATCGCTGGATGTCGATACCGGCTGTCTGGCGGCCATGACGCAGGCAGTCGATTACGATATCCGCATGGTTGGTGGCGGCATCAAGTCGATGCTGTTCGGCGGCGAAGGCGTGTTTTTCGCCAGGCTGACCGGGCCTGGCACTGTGTGGCTGCAAAGCCTGCCCTTCTCACGACTGGCCGGGCGCATGCTGGCAGCAGGGCCTGCCGGGGTGGGCAGAAGCGAACGTTAACGTCAGCACTTCGTCATTCGACCGAGGGCTATGCTGCGCCCTCACTGCCAAGGAAGAGACATGCAGATTACTCAAGGTCAACGTGTTCCCCTGTCCAGCCTGATTCAGGGCTCTGATCTCACCCTGTCGATTGCCATCAAGTCCGCACAGGTCATTGATTACGTCTGCTTCGGCGTCGATGCCAACGGCAAGCTGTCGGACGACCGCTACATGGTTTTCTTCAATCAGCCGAGCAGCCCCTGCAACAGCGTCAAACAAGTCAATGGCGGGGATTTTCAGCTATCGCTCGCGGGCTTGCCTGCCTCGATAGAGCGATTGGTATTTACTGCGTCCATCGATGGCGCTGGCACCATGAGCGAGATTCAGGCGAGCCATTTCAGCATCCAGAGTCAGGGCCGCGAATTAGTTCGCGGCGAGTTCTCCGGTGCAACCTTCACCGCCGAAAAAGCCATCATGGTCGCCGATATCTATCGCAAGAACGGCGAGTGGCGCATCGCCTCCAATCTGCAGGGCTATAACGCCGGGCTGGACGCGCTGGTGGTGCATTTCGGCGGCGAAGTGGCTGATGCTCCAGCCCCCCCGCCAGCAGCACCCCCGCGTATTTCGCTGGAAAAGAAAATCGCTGACGCCGCACCGCAATTGATAAGCCTGGCCAAAAAGGCTCAGGTCAGCCTGGAAAAAGCCAGACTGACCGATACCAAGGCCAGGGTTGGTCTGGTACTGGATGCGTCCGGTTCGATGAACCCGCAGTACACCCGCGGTCATGTTCAGGAAGTGGTAGATCGCCTGATTCCGCTTGCCGTGCATTTCGACGACGACGGCGCACTGGACTGCTGGGCCTTCGGAGCAAAGCCCCAGCAGTTAAGTGCGGTGACGCTGAGCAACTTCCAGAACTTCATCAAAACCGATCATGGCGGCTGGAAAGACTGGGAACTGGACGCACGCATCAACGATGAGCCCAAGGCAATGCGCATGGTCATCGACTACTACAAGAAGTCCGGTGACAAGACTCCGGTCTACATCCTGTTCATCAGCGACGGCGGCGTGCATCAGGATCGCGAAATTACCAGGTTGATGACCGAAGCGGCGAAGCTGCCGATCTTCTGGCAGTTCGTCGGCCTTGGCGGACGCGGTTACGGCATTCTGGAAAAACTTGATGACATGGGCGGTCGCGTTGTCGACAACTGCAACTTCTTCGCCCTCGACCGGCTGGACGAGATCCCGGAAGAAAAGCTTTATGACCTGCTGATGGAAGAGTTTCCCGACTGGCTGAAAGCGGCAAAGGGTGCAGGGATTTTGTAACGCATCGAGCTCTCAACTATCGTAAAACGCAGAGCGTCGAGAACTGC
>NZ_LJQT01000084.1:0-8079 GCF_001400515.1 Pseudomonas meliae
TTTATTTTGTCTACGCCCTCTAAGGGACTGGGCCTACAACCGTATCGCGCTCAACCGATATCGCCTGTTCGGGCGCTATGATCACTGTCTGTTGCCGTCGCCCGAGAACCGCCAGCGCTTCCTTGACGGCTGACGACCGGCGGTCATTTGTAAAGTCTGTCATGACTGTACGGGTTGTGATCCACTCTGGCGGTCCGTAGAATTCGTGTCATCTGGCTTCACTCCCCATATCCACAATAATCCACTTTGCACACTGCGCCCGATTCTGAAGGTCGAGCGGAGCGTTTTTGCGTTGGTTTTTCAGTGGGGGGCGAGCCGCGGTTTTCCATACAGGTGTCAGGCGTGCATGTTCATGCGTGGCGATCGTCCTTCGGGTCGGAACATTTTCAGGGCGTTGCGACTCTTGATAACTTCACCTCCAAACGAGCAAGCAGGTAGCTGGCTTGGCGTATTCGCGCTGGCCTTGGCGGCCTTCATTTTCAATACCACCGAGTTCGTGCCGATAGGTCTGCTGAGTAACATCGGCCAGAGCTTCGAGATGACCCCCGCCCAGGTCGGGCTGATGCTCACGATCTATGCCTGGGTTGTGTCGCTGATGTCGTTGCCGATGATGCTGGCGACGCGCAACATCGAGCGCCGCAAGTTGCTGATGTTCGTGTTCGGACTGTTTGTGGTCAGCCATGTACTCTCCGCAATCTCCCCCAGCTTCGCAATCCTGCTGGTGAGTCGGGTCGGTATCGCCTTTGCACATGCGGTGTTCTGGTCGGTCACGGCGTCGCTGGCCGTGCGCATCGCACCGCCCGGCAAGCAGGTTCAGGCGCTTGGCCTGCTGGCGACCGGTACATCGCTGGCGATGGTGCTGGGTATTCCGCTGGGTCGCGTGCTGGGTGAAGCCCTGGGCTGGCGGACTACCTTTCTGGGCATCGCCGGCATCGCTGCGCTGGTAGTCTTCCTGTTGGCTCGCGCGCTGCCTTTGCTGCCCAGCCAGAACTCCGGCTCGTTGCGCAGCCTGCCGATCCTGTTCAAACGCCCACGGTTAATGGCGATCTACCTGCTGACCGCGATTGTGGTGACCGCTCATTTCACCGCCTACAGCTATATCGAGCCGTTCACCCAGACTGTGTCCCGACTCAGCGGCGAAATGACCACGATTCTGCTGCTGGTCTTTGGCGGTGCAGGAATCATGGGCTCGATCATCTTCAGCCTGTTCAGCGACCGCTTCCCTAACGGGCTATTGATCACCGCCATTGGCACGCTGACCGTTTGCCTGCTCATGCTATTGCCACTCTCCGGCGATGCGACAGCGCTCGGCACGCTGACCATTATCTGGGGCATGGCGATCATGTGCTTCGGGCTGACCTTGCAAGCGCGTGTGCTCTCGCTGGCACCGGATGCGACCGATGTGGCAATGGCGCTGTTCTCGGGCATCTTCAATATCGGTATTGGTGGCGGTGCGCTGCTCGGCAGCGTGGTCAGCAGCCATCTCGGGGTTGCCAATGTCGGTATTGTCGGCGGCCTGCTGGCCTTGGGCGGGTTGGGGTTGTGCTGCTTTACGACGCATTACTTCGGCAAAATCCCGCCTGCTACCGAGGTGCAGGCCGAGAGCAAATAGGGCGCGCATAAAAAAGCTCGCTGACCGCGCAATGCCCGNNGCGAGCTTTTTGTTCTGGCCTCGGCGTCAGGCTTTAAGCCGGCCCAGCCACTCCAGCGACGTTCTCCAGACACAAATTCCGAGAAAATACGCCGACATCGCCAGCCACAGCCCCATGACCACAGGGCCGTTGTGCGGGTGGTTGATGATCAGCAGCGCGCTGGACAACAACCACACGGTGGTGACTGCGATGTTGATCGGCATGAAACGACGCACACGGAACGGGTGCAGAAACTTCATGCGCGTCAGGGTCAGCAATGCCAGGGCGATAATGGTGATAAACGTCAGCCACGGCGCGGGCGACAGAATGTAAAGGCACAGGGCAACTACGTTCCATGCCGCGGGAAAGCCCTGAAAGTAGTTGTCCTTGCTTTTCATGTCGACGTTGCAGAAGCAGAACAGCGACGACACCAGAATCACCGATACGCTGAGCAGCAACGTGTAATCCGGCACCGGTATGTAGCGATAGATGAACAGTGCCGGAATGAACACGTAGGTCAGATAGTCTATGACCAGGTCCAGCACCGAGCCATCGAAGTGCGGCAGTACCGATGTGGTATTGACCTTGCGAGCCAGTGAGCCGTCTACGCCATCCACGATCAGGGCAGCGCCCAGCCACAGCAGGCAGGCTTTGGGTTCGTTGTTGAACAAGGCAATGGTAGCCAGGAACGCAAGGACGACGCCGGTGGCGGTGAAGCCATGCGCGCCCCAAGCGTTGAGTCTGGCTATGCGTTGATTGGTTATCACGGGGGCGCTCTCCAGGAAATAATGCTTGCCAGGGTGTGCCGCAAACCTGACCGGTAGCAACTATCGACCCGGCAATTGCCGATAAGTTTAGCGGTGACTATCCCTTGTTTCCCGGTTACTTTCCAGAAAACCGCGATCTGTGTCAGACCGCTCGTCTCTGGAGTCTTGCGGTTCGACGAAACAGGTAGGCGCGTCACCGTTGGCATTGAGTTGGTTGATCAGGGTCGGCTGGCCCTGTTCATTGAACATTACCTGACCGACACCTGCCGAGTTCCATAAGCGTTCACCGGCCTTGCTGTGCTCGGGCATGCGCGGAACAACCTTCATAAGGCGGCGCTTGGTGAACCAGTTAAGAGGTGAGCGGGGGGAGTATAACCAGCGATTCAGCCGATCAAAAGTGTCCAGCAGACGACGGGGGAATTCATTCTTGATGCCACTGCTGGTGATTTGCCAGATGTGAGGCCCGCCACTGCGCTGACGGATCAGGATTTCGTAGACGAACGAGTAATGCACATCACCCGAGAGGATCACGTAATTGCCCGGGGTTCTGGAATGGCGAAAGATGTTCAGAATGACGTTGGCTGCGCCACGATGCGCCATCCAGTTTTCCGCATCGACCAGCAACGGGTAGCCGCACCAACTGAAGACACGCTGTATCGCCTCAATCAACTTGACGCCGAACACGGGGGCAGGTGACACGATAATCGCCGATTTATGGTCGATCAGCTCCTGTTGCAGTTCACTGAGCGCTTCCCAGTCCAGCAGGCCGGACGGGTGATTGAAATTCGATTCACTGCGCCAGCGTCGGGTGCGCGTATCCAGTACCACCAGCGCCGGGCTGGTCGGCAGAACGTAATGCCACTGTTGAAACTTCAGCAACTGATCGATCAGCGCGTCTTGGGCCGTGCTGTCCAGCCAGTTATCCTTGCGCACAGCCGCTGCACTCAGTTCATGTACCTGCCGGACCAGGTCGTTGAGTGCGTCGGGATTGTTACCCCAGCCCTGGCAGAGCAGATAGGCGAGCAGGGCATTGCCGATGATGCGTTTCGAGAAGGGATGGCCGTACGCGGTTTCTTCCCAGTTTGCCGACAGGTTCCAGTCATCGGTGATGTCATGGTCGTCAAAAATCATCATGCACGGCAGGTGAGCCATCGCACGCGCCACGCCCTCAAGCCCCGCAGTGAAATCCTCGACCAGTTGCTGCTCTCTGGCATAACGCTTGACTTCGTCGGCTTCCAGATGTGGCTTGCCTGGCTCGATCAGGGTCCAGGGCGTGGGTGACCAGACCAGCAGGTACATCGCCACCACTTCCGCCAGAGTGACCAAATGGTTATCCGCAGTGCTGCTGGTAAATACCGGCTTGCTGGTGCCACCAAAGAACCGCTCACGCAGCGTGTCGTTGCTTTTCAGGGCGGGTAGCAGGTCGGCACGCTGGTAATAGCTGGCCGGGTGCGCATAAAGGCTGGTGCTGTCGTCGACAACAGCACCGTCGAGTTGCTCATCGAACAACCCCAGCCGTTCGATCAGCACATGAATGGCGCGCAGCATCGGCCCGGCGACATCGTCGGCGTAGATCTGATCGCCGCTCATCATCAACAGCGCAGGGCGTTGCAACGGGTCCTGGTTGTCGGCCAACAGGCGATCCACGCAGAGCAGACCCTCGGCCGCGCTGTGATGTGGCTTGCGACACGAGCCATGCAAGAGCTGATCAATGCTGCTGCGCACCACGAAATTCGGATAACGGGCACCGTCGTACAGCAGGTGCGGCGCCCACTCGGCGATACCGCCCGGTTCGCCATCTACCAACAGGTCGTAATCGATCCAGGTGTCCAGGGGCGCTCGGCCTCCAGTTGCAGGTCGATCAGATGAATGAATGCGTGGCGACCTACCGCGACGATCTGGCATTGCTGATCGGTCAGTGAATGGTCGTTGAAGTCATCTGCTGCATTCTCAACGCCATGACGCAGACGCAGTATCAGCTTGAGCGGGCGCGAGCCCACCAGCCACAGTACCAGGCGGCCGGCTTCCTGGCGGCGTAACAGCGGACCGGCAAGGATGGACGGTAATGGACGTTTTTCGGCGGGCGAAGACGACATCCTGATTCATGGCTCTGACTGATCGTAGGCGGGAAATACTAACGCAGTCAGTGCGGAAAGTTCTTGTTACACCGCTGGGCCGTTACCTTCAGCCTGTTTCAAAGCATTGCGCCATTAGCCATTAGCCATTAGCCCTGAGCCCTTGGCGGCCAATCGGATGAATGTCACTTCAGTGGTGCTTGATGCTGCCGATAGACGCTTTATACAGAGCCTGAAGCTGCCGGTCCTCGAGCACCGCAGCCCAGCCTCAGCCAGCTGTTAAAACTAGAGATTTCTCCATGAACTGGTTCTACAACGCCAAGCTTTCCACCAAGCTGTTTATCTCATTTGCACTCTGCGCGGTTATCACCCTCGCGGTGGGGATGGTTGCCAGCCGGGGGATCGGTGAGCTTGCCAGCAACCTGAAACTTGCGTTCTCCAACAACCTGGTGTCGGTGTCGAAAACCAACGAGGCCACCATCAATGTTGTCGAGCAGAATCGTGATTTGTATCGCTTGCTTTCGGTCGCCGCCAGCGATGCGTCGCAAAGCGCGAAGGATGAAGTTCTCGCCAGCATGAAAAACAATCGCGCAGAAGCAGAAAAAGCTTACGCGACCTATCGTGCGACACCGCTTGAAGATGACGAGCGCGCTGCAGGTGATCAGATGGACAAGGACTGGCCCGTCTATCAGACGCTGGTCGATCGGGCTGCGGCTGTTGCCTTTTCCGGAGACGTTGCAGCCGCGAGGGCGCTGGTCGAAGGCGACGTTCGCAAGGCCTATCTGACCGTGATGGGTGAGCTGAACATCATAGTCGGCTCCAACAACCGTCAGATAGGCGAAGGTGCAATCGCCGCTGGAAAAACAGAATCATCGGCCAATCTCAATCTGTATATGGGTATCGGCATTGCCTTCGTGGCTGCTTTCCTTTTGGCACTGTTTATCAGTCGTGTGATCAGTTCGCCCATTTCCTCTGCCCTTGTCAGTGCGCAGCGCATTGCCGGTGGCGATTTGACCCAGCCGATCGTCAGCACTCACCGTGATGAAGCAGGCCTGATGCTTACTGCGCTCAGTGATATGCAGAACAGCCTGAAGAGCACCATCGGACAGATCTCCAGCGCTGCCGATCAGCTTGCTTCGGCTGCTGAAGAACTCAATGCCGTTACCGAAGAAGGCAGCCGTGGCCTGACGCGACAGAACGACGAGATTCAATTGGCTGCCACGGCGGTCACCGAAATGACCGCTGCGGTCGAAGAAGTGGCGCGTAACGCCATGTCTACCTCTGACGCCTCAAAGCGGACCAGTACCGAAGCGGCTACCGGGCGTGATCAGGCGCGTGATGCGGTCAGTGCGATCAATAACGTCAGCGCCGAGATCAGCAGCTCCACCTCAATGGTTGAAGAGCTTGCCGGGCGGGTTCGTGAGATTGGTCAGGTGCTGGACGTGATTCGTGGTATCGCCGAACAGACCAACCTGCTGGCCCTCAACGCCGCCATCGAGGCTGCGCGCGCCGGTGAACAGGGCCGCGGCTTTGCCGTGGTGGCCGACGAAGTACGTGCGCTTGCCGCTCGTACTCAGGCGTCCACAGGTGAAATCGAAACCATGATAGGCAGCGTGCAGGCCAGTGCCGATCAGGCTGTGCGAGCCATGGGTAACAGCCGTACCCTCGCCAGCAATACTCAATCCCTGGCTCAGGCCACCGGCCAGTCGCTGGAGCGCATTGCGCAGAGCATTGCCGAAATCAACGATCGCAACATGCTGATTGCTACCGCGTCCGAAGAGCAGTCGCACGTTGCGCGCGAGGTGGATCGCAACCTGATCAACATTCAGGACCTCTCCACCCAGACCGCTGCTGGCGCTCACCAGACCAGCGCTTCAAGTCAGGAGCTGTCTCGTCTGGCGATTTCCTTCAACAACCTGGTAGGCAAGTTCAAGGTCTGACGCAAGCGTCAGGACGCTGATACCGGCAGGCGCTTCTGGAAAAAGAAGCGCTTGCTGCCGGGCGGATAGTCGTCAATCTGCCCGAACTCGGTGTAACCGTGGCGGCGATAGAAATCCGGAGCCTGGAAGTCGAAGGTATCCAGCCAGATCCCTGCACAGCCTTTCTCGACCGCAAGATCCTCAGCCATCTGCATCAAACGCGAGCCCATGCCTTGCCCCCGGGTTTGCTCCGGCACCACCAGCAACTCGATGAACAACCATTGATAAAGAATGCGTGCGTGCAGGCCACCGAGAATTTCCCGGGTCTGATCATCGCGAATGAACATCGCCACTTTCTCTGACTCGCCGTCACCCGCTTGCTCGGCGTTAAAGCGCTTCAGTGGTTCCAGAATCGCCAGGCGATCTTCTTCTGTAGGGTTGTTATTGACATCAATGTGAACGCTCATGCGCTGGCTCCTGGCCTTGGTTTGCGCGACGAGCTTAAAGCGGCCTGGATGTGGGGTAAAGGTCTGCGGCGCGGTTGCACACGCTACCCCCAGGCTTACAGTAACGAACGCGCTTTCGCCCAGCACCGGGTGCGGCAACTTGAGCGCCGCGACAGCGGCCTGCAGGGCGTCGGCCATTTCTCTGGCCTGTCCGGCATCGCCATTCATCAGAACCAGAACCTCTTCACCGCCAAAACGAAACGCCACGGCTCCATTTTCATGCGCGCTTTGCTGGATTTTCTGACAGAGCAACTTGAGGCAGGTATCGCCTTGTGGGTGTCCATAGTTGTCGTTGTAGGATTTGAAGTGATCGATGTCCAGCAGGATGATGGTCACGTCCGCCGGTGTTTTACGCGCGCTTTCCCAGACCGAGGTCATCACTTCGTCCTGATAGCGTCGATTGAACAGGCGGGTCAAACCATCGGTGCGTGCGAACTCCATCAACTGCACTTGCAGCAGGCGTCCGCGAAGCGCGAACAGATAGCTCATGCGGCTGGCGCGCTCCAGAAAATACGAAGCCATTAACAGCAGCGCTACCGTGGAGACGAACAGCACTGCATTGGCCTGCCAGATCACAAAGTCCGCGAAATTGGCAATGTAGGTTGTCACCAACTGGATGATCAGCATGCATGACATCGCGGCGGCTGCATGGCGCAGGGGCAATTGCTGGATCATGGTGCAATAGGCCATGATCAACAGCATGCCCAGTTGATAAAAGATTTGATACGGGCTCTGGCTGTGAATCATCACCAGCATGGGCATGAGCGAGCACAGTACCGTCGCGGTCGCAGCTGTCGTTTCCATTGCCCAGCGAGTGGAAAAGCGTTGCGCCAGCACTAACAGCACAATAAACATCGGCGTGATCAGGCACAGACGCCCCAGCGCCACATAGACAAATACATCCCGCAGAATCAACCAGTCACTGATCAGAAACAGGTTGTAGATCAGGCTGCCACCAATCTCCACCGCCGTCAGAAATTCGCGCCGCTGTGGCCTGGTTTCCGCCTGGTAGCGTCGCTCAAGCACACGGCTGAAGCGCAACGCACCCACACCTGAAGTAATCGTCTGCTCTACCTCCGCAAGGAGTTGTGCATCTTCAGGATTGGGGCGTTCAAGGGCGGAAACGAGCATGTGACACCGGTACATTAACATCGAGAGACATTAGGAGGGTGTAGACAAAA